>NZ_JBSICA010000014.1:0-134925 GCF_058245595.1 Pseudomonas sp. UF-293
CGCGAACGCGGTGTGCCTGTGAGGCATCTTCATCTGACACACCGCGTTCGCGAGCAGGCTCGCTCCCACATTGGCCCTGCGGTGAATTCAGCAGCTGGGTTAAGATGCCCACCACCCAAAAACAACAAGGCTTACCTCGCTCCATGGCGGAAAAAGACACCATTGCCATTCAACTGGTGCGCGAAGCGCTGCTGCAAAGTTGTGCCCCGGGCGCGGCGACCGATGAGGCGCTGAGCAAGGTCGGTATTGATCCGGCCCTGTTAACGGCCGACGAGGGCAGGGTGCCGGCCTCGCAATACGCCAAACTCTGGCGCCTGTTGGCACGGCGCTGTGATGACGAGTTCTTCGGCATGGACCCGCGCAAGCTCAAGTCCGGCAGTCTGGCGTTTCTGTGTCACAGCGCCATGGCACAGCCGACGCTGACGGCGGCGCTGGATAGCGGTCTGACGTTCCTGTCGCTGATGCTCGAAAAGCTGCCGGCGCAACTGGTGCGTCAGCAGAGTTTGGCCGAAATCGTCCTGCTCGAAGACGACGCCGAGCCGCGCCGCGCCTTCACCTATTTCACCTACTGGATGATCGTGCACGGCGTGGCGTGCTGGCTGGCCGGGCGGCGGATTCCGATTCTGGCGATTGAACTGCGCTGCGCGGAGCCGGATTTCACTGACGATTATCGGGTGATGTTTTCGGAAAACCTGCGTTTCGAGCGAGCACGGACACGGATGATTTTTTCCGCCGATTGCCTCGATCTGCCGATCAAGCGCAGCGCCGAAGAGCTGAAGCGTTTTCTCGCCCAGGCGCCGGCCAACATTCTGGTCAAGTACCGCGACCCCGACAGCCTCGCCAGCCGGATCAAGCAGGATCTGCGACAACTGCCCGCCGAGCAATGGCCGGAAACCGAAGCGCTGGCCCAGCAACTGTGCATGTCCGCCTCGACCCTGCGCCGGCGTCTGGCCGAGGAAGGGCAGACTTATCAGGGGCTCAAAGACAGCGTGCGAAAAGAGCTGGCGATCACCTGGCTGGCGGAACCTTCGATCAGTTTCGTCGAGATTGCTGCGCGGCTGGGCTTTGCTGATGCCAGTTCGTTCTACAAAGCGTTTCGCAAGTGGTCGGGGTCGAACCCGGGGCATTACCGCACACTGATCCTCAATGAGGTCGTCTGACCCGACGCCTTCGCGAGCAGGCTCGCTCCCACATTTTTGAAATGCGTTCCCCTGTAGGAGCTGCCGAAGGCTGCGATCTTTTGATCTGGATGGTGAAAGTCAAGATCAACAGATCGCAGCCTCGTTGCACTCGTCAGCTCCTACAGGGCATGCGGCTCCAACCTCTTGGCCAAACCAGTCAGCTACGTTGATAACTTTGACCATTGCCCCAGACCCCGCGCGGCGCGACTATCCCTGTGTTGTTTACGGTTCCCAGCCTAATAAAAACACCGAGGGATTCTGGCAATGCGCGATTACTTGTCTGCCACCGAACAGTTCGATTATCAGCACACCGTCGACGCGTCGCTCAGCGGCACGCTCGCTGCGCTCAACGCTTGCGTCGAATGCTGCGACCGCCATGCCTTGCCGGGGCGCATTGCGTTGTTCTGGGAAGGTCGCGACGGCTCAAGTGCGACTTACACCTTCACTGATCTGCAAGACAAAGCCGCGCGTTTCGCCAATTTCCTCCTCGCTCAAGGCGTGCAAAAGGGCGACAAGGTCGCCGGCCTGCTGCCGCGCAACGTCGAATTACTCATCACCGTGCTCGCCACCTGGCGCATCGGCGCGGTGTATCAGCCGCTATTCACCGCGTTCGGCCCCAAAGCCCTCGAACATCGCCTGAACAGTTCCGGGGCGAAAGTCGTGGTCACCGATGCGGTCAATCGCCCCAAGCTCAGTGAAGTCAGCGCCTGCCCGACCATCGTCACTGTTGGCGGTGTGAAAGGTCAGGGCATTGTCCGTGGTGATTTCAGCTTCTGGGCTGAGCTGGCCAACCATTCCAATGTTTGCGAACCGACGTTACTGACTGGCGAAGACCCGTTCCTGCTGATGTTCACCTCGGGCACCACGGGGCCTGCGAAAGCGCTGTCGGTGCCGCTCAAAGCCATCGTCGCCTTCCAGAGCTACACCCGCGATGCGGTAGACTTGCGCCCTGAAGATGCGTTCTGGAACGTCGCCGATCCGGGCTGGGCCTACGGCATTTATTTCGGCGTGACCGGGCCGTTGGCGCTGGGCCACCCGATTACCTTCTACGATGGCCCTTTCACCCTCGAAAGCACCTGCCGGGTGATCAACAAATACGGCATTACCAATCTCACCGGCTCACCCACGGCCTATCGACTGCTGATTGCAGGGGGAGAGGAATTTGCCAGATCGATCAAGGGCAAGCTGCGTATCGTCAGCAGCGCCGGTGAGCCACTCAATCCGGAAGTAATCCGCTGGTTCGCCGACAACCTCGATGTGGCCATCCATGATCACTACGGCCAGACCGAACTGGGCATGGTGCTGTGTAACCACCACGGCCTCGAGCACCCGGTGCATGTCGGCGCCGCCGGTTTCGCTTCGCCGGGCCATCGCATCGTCGTGCTCGATGAGCAATACAACGAACTTGGCATCGGCCAGCCGGGCATTCTTGCCATCGACCGCCCGCAGTCGCCGATGTGCTGGTTCGGCGGCTACGAAGGCGCGCCGACCAAGGCCTTCGTCGGCAACTACTACCTGAGCGGCGACACCGTGGAGTGGAACCCGGACGGCAGCATCAGCTTCGTCGGTCGTAGCGATGATGTGATTACCACTTCGGGCTACCGCGTCGGCCCGTTCGACGTGGAGAGCGCCCTGATCGAACACCCGGCCGTGGTCGAAGCGGCGGTCGTCGGCAAGCCCGACCCGGAGCGCACCGAACTGGTCAAAGCCTTCGTTGTGCTGAGTGCGCAGTACCGCGCTGCGCCGGAGTTGGCCGAAGAACTGCGCCAACACGTGCGCAAGCGTCTGGCCGCGCACTCGTACCCGCGTGAAATCGAATTTGTCAGCGAATTGCCCAAGACCCCGAGTGGCAAATTGCAGCGCTTTATCTTGCGCAACCAGGAAATCGCCAAGGCTCAAGAGGCCGCGGCGCACAACGTTTCAGCTTGAATCCAAGGAAACACCGTCATGCAGATCGAGAACAAGGTTTTTATCGTCACCGGCGGCGCGTCAGGCCTCGGTGCCGCCAGCGCTGAATTGCTGGTCAGTGCCGGCGCCAAAGTCATGCTGGTCGACATGAACGCCGAAGCCGTCGCCGCTCAGGCCCAGCGCCTCGGCGCGCAAAGTGTGGTTGCCGACATCAGCAATGAGGCGGCTGCCGAAGCGGCGGTGCAAGCCACGATCGCCGCGTTTGGCAGCCTCAATGGCCTGGTCAACTGCGCCGGTATCGTGCGTGGCGAGAAGATCCTCGGCAAGAACGGCCCGCACGCACTCAGCAGCTTCGCGCAGGTGATCAACGTCAACCTGATCGGCAGTTTCAACATGCTGCGTCTGGCCGCTGCGGCGATTGCCGAGAGCGAGGCCAATGCTGACGGTGAGCGTGGCGTGATCATCAACACAGCCTCGGTCGCAGCGTTCGACGGTCAGATCGGCCAGGCTGCGTACTCCGCATCCAAAGGCGCGATCGCCAGCCTGACCCTGCCGGCCGCCCGCGAACTGGCGCGCTTCGGCATCCGCGTGATGACCATCGCACCGGGCATCTTCGAAACGCCGATGATGGCCGGCATGACCCCGGAAGTGCGCGACTCGCTGGCCGCCGGCGTGCCATTCCCGCCGCGCCTGGGCAAGCCCGCCGAATACGCCGCGCTGGTGCGCCACATCATCGAAAACAGCATGCTCAACGGCGAGGTGATCCGTCTCGACGGCGCCTTGCGCATGGCCGCCAAGTAAAGAGGATTAGTCATGACTACTGCCAACGATCCGATTGTTATCGTCAGCGCCGTCCGCACCCCGATGGGCGGTTTTCAAGGTGAACTGAAAAGCCTCACCGCACCGCAACTCGGCGCGGCGGCGATCAAGGCTGCGGTCGAACGCGCCGGTGTCGCCAGCGACGCGGTTGATGAAGTGCTGTTTGGCTGCGTACTGCCCGCCGGCCTCGGCCAGGCGCCGGCACGCCAAGCTGCGCTGGGTGCCGGGCTGGATAAATCGACCCGCTGCACCACGGTCAACAAGATGTGCGGCTCGGGCATGCAGACCACCATCATGGCCCACGACATGCTGCTCGCCGGCAGTGCCGACGTGGTGATCGCCGGCGGCATGGAAAGCATGTCCAACTCGCCGTATCTGCTCGATCGTGCCCGCGCCGGCTATCGCATGGGCCATGGCCGCGTGCTCGACTCGATGTTCCTCGACGGCCTCGAAGACGCCTACGACAAGGGCCGCCTGATGGGCACCTTCGCCGAAGATTGCGCCGAGGCCAACGGCTTCAGCCGCGAAGCGCAGGACGCTTTCGCCATCGCTTCGACCACCCGCGCGCAACAGGCGATCAAGGACGGCAGCTTCAAGGACGAAATCGTCCCGCTGACGGTGACCGTCGGCAAAGAGCAGGTGGTTATCAGCAACGATGAACAGCCGCCAAAAGCCAAACTCGACAAGGTTGCCTCGCTGAAACCGGCGTTCCGCGAGGGCGGCACGGTCACGGCGGCCAACTCCAGCTCGATCTCCGACGGCGCGGCGGCGCTGGTGCTGATGCGCCAGTCCCACGCCCAGCAACTGGGCCTCAAGCCGCTGGCGGTGATTCATGGCCACGCGGCGTTCGCTGATACCCCTGGCCTGTTTCCCACCGCACCGATTGGCGCGATCAAGAAACTGGTGAAGAAGACCGGTTGGACGCTGGATCAGGTGGATCTGTTTGAAGTGAACGAAGCGTTTGCCGTAGTAGGCATGGCGGCGATGACGCACCTGGAGATTCCCCACGACAAGCTCAACGTGCACGGCGGCGCCTGCGCGCTGGGCCATCCGATCGGCGCCTCGGGGGCGCGGATTCTGGTGACGTTGCTCGCGGCTTTGCGGCAGAAACAGCTCAAGTGCGGCATTGCAGCGATCTGCATTGGCGGCGGCGAAGCCACGGCCATGGCTGTGGAATGCGTTTACTGACCGACACCGCCCCCTGTAGGAGCTGACGAGTGCAACGAGGCTGCGATCTCTTGATCTTGCTTTCACAATCAGGATCAAGATCAAAAGATCGCAGCCTTCGGCAGCTCCTACAGGGGACTGTTGTGCGACTGACATTCAAGGACTCACCATGATCCCCAATGAAGACCAAACCCAGATCCGCGACATGGCCCGGCAGTTTGCCGAGGAGCGGCTCAAGCCGTTCGCCGCCGAGTGGGATCGCGAGCACCGTTTCCCCAGGGAAGCCATCGCCGAGATGGCCGAGCTGGGCTTTTTCGGCATGCTCGTGCCGGAGCAGTGGGGCGGCTGTGACACCGGCTACCTCGCGTACGCCATGGCCCTGGAAGAAATCGCCGCCGGCGACGGTGCGTGCTCGACGATCATGAGCGTGCACAACTCGGTCGGCTGTGTGCCGATTCTCAAGTTCGGCAATGACGACCAGCGCGAGCGCTTCCTCAAACCATTGGCCAGCGGCGCCATGCTCGGCGCCTTCGCGCTGACCGAACCGCAGGCCGGTTCCGATGCCAGCAGCCTGAAAACCCGCGCGCGGCTGGACGGCGATCACTACGTGCTCAACGGCTGCAAACAGTTCATCACCTCCGGGCAGAACGCCGGCATCGTGATCGTGTTTGCCGTGACCGACCCGAGTGCGGGCAAGCGCGGGATCAGCGCGTTTATCGTGCCGACCGACTCGCCAGGCTACAAAGTCGCGCGGGTCGAAGACAAACTCGGCCAGCATGCCTCCGACACCTGCCAGATCCTCTTCGAAGATGTGAAAGTGCCGGTTGCCAACCGCCTTGGCGAGGAGGGCGAGGGCTACAAGATTGCCTTGGCCAACCTCGAAGGCGGCCGCGTCGGTATCGCCTCGCAAGCCGTCGGCATGGCCCGCGCCGCGTTCGAAGCCGCCCGTGATTACGCCCGTGAGCGTGACACCTTCGGCAAGCCGATCATCGAGCATCAGGCCGTGGCGTTCCGCCTGGCGGACATGGCCACGCAAATCGCCGTCGCCCGGCAGATGGTGCACTACGCCGCAGCCTTGCGTGACAGCGGCCAACCGGCGCTGGTCGAGGCGTCGATGGCCAAGCTGTTCGCCTCGGAAATGGCCGAGAAGGTCTGTTCCATGGCCTTGCAAACCCTCGGCGGTTACGGTTACCTCAACGACTTCCCGCTGGAACGCATCTACCGCGACGTGCGCGTCTGCCAGATCTACGAAGGCACCAGCGACATTCAGCGCATGGTCATTTCGCGCAATCTCTGACAAGGAATTTTATTCATGACTTACGAAACGATTCTGCTGGAAACCCGCGACCGCGTCGGCCTGATCACCCTCAACCGGCCGCAGGCGCTGAACGCGCTGAATGCGCAACTGGTCAGCGAAGTGAACCACGCGCTGGATACGCTGGAAGCCGATGCGCACATTGGTTGCATCGTCCTCACCGGTTCGAAAAAAGCCTTCGCCGCTGGCGCCGACATCAAGGAAATGGCCGAGCTGACCTATCCGCAGATCTATATGGACGATCTGTTCAGCGACAGCGATCGCGTCGCCAACCGGCGCAAACCGATCATCGCAGCGGTCAATGGTTTTGCCCTTGGCGGCGGTTGTGAACTGGCGCTGATGTGCGACTTCATCCTGGCTGGCGACAACGCCAGATTCGGCCAGCCGGAAATCAACCTCGGCGTGCTGCCGGGCATGGGCGGCACCCAGCGCCTGACCCGCGCCGTGGGCAAAGCCAAAGCCATGGAAATGTGCCTGAGCGGGCGCATGATCGATGCGCTGGAAGCCGAGCGCTGCGGCATCGTCGCGCGGATCGTGCCGAGTGATGAATTGCTTGATGAGGCGCTGAAAGTTGCAGCAGTGATCGCCGGCAAGTCGCTGCCAATTGCGATGATGATCAAGGAGAGCGTGAATCGTGCGTTCGAGGTGAACCTGACCGAAGGCGTGCGCTTTGAGCGGCGGGTGTTTCATGCCGCGTTTGCGACGCAGGATCAGAAGGAAGGGATGGCGGCGTTTATTGCCAAGCGTGAGGCTGCATTTCAGGGTAAATGATGCGGCGTCCGGGCGGACGCATTCGCGAGCAGGCCCGCTCCCACATTGGACGGTGGAGATCCCTGTGGGAGCGAGCCTGCTCGCGAAGCTTTTAAAGGCCCACTCACTAGCGCTAGTCTGTTGACCTTCTTGCACATCGAGAGCAGAGGTCAACATGCGTATCGGATTTATCGGGCTGGGTTCCATGGGCAAGGGCATGGCTGCCAACCTGCTCAAGGCCGGCCATGAACTGCGGGTGTGGAACCGCAGCCAGCCTGCTGTCGAACAACTGGTCAGGCAGGGCGCAACGGCCGCCAGCGATCCCGGCGAAGCCTTCGCTGCCGACGTGGTGATCAGCATGCTCGCCGACGACGCGGTGACGCGCGCCGTGCTGATCGACAGCGGCGCGTTGGCCTCAAGCAAACCGGGGCTGATTCACCTGAGCATGGCCACGCTGTCGGTCGAGTTCATCAAGGAACTGGCGCCGCTGCATGAAAGCGTCGGCGCCAGCTTGATTGCCGCCCCGGTGTTCGGGCGCAATGATCTGGCCGAGGCCGGCAAGCTCAACATCGCCGTCGGCGGCCCGGCCAGCGCGATTGCCCGGGTTCAGCCGCTGCTGGATGTGATGGGTCAGAAAACCTGGCCGATGGGCGAAGATCCGGTCAACGCCGCCATCCTCAAGATCGCCACCAACATGATGTTGATCAGCGCCATCGAAGCCACCGGCGAAGCGATGGCGTTGACCCAGAGTTATGGCGTGGGCAATCGCGATTTTGTCGAGTTCATCACCAACACCCTGTTCGCCGCGCCGGCTTATAAGGTCTATGGGCCGAAGATTGCCGAGCGTGAAACTGAAGGGGCAGGGTTTACCTTGCGTCTGGGTTTGAAGGATGTCGGCTTGGCGCTGAAAGCAGGCGAGCCGAATCATGTGCCGTTGCCGGTGGCCAGTGTGTTGCGCGACAACTTGCTCGATGCGGTGGCGTTGGGCGAGGGGGAGAGTGATCTGGCGGCGTTGGGAGTGAGGGCGATCAGGCGTTCTGGGCAGAATTGAAAAGGATCTAAAGATCGCAGCCGTCGGCAGCTCCTTGAAATGCGCTGTCCTGTAGGAGCTGCTGAAGGCTGCGATCTTTTGCACTGCAAGGCGCTATCCCCAGCCTGCCAGGGAAACTCTACCTTTAGAACTGATAGTTCTTCAAATCGCGCGCAATCACCATCCGCTGTATCTCGCTCGACCCTTCATAGATCTGCGTGATCCGCGCATCGCGGTAGTACTTCTCGACCGGGTAATCCTCCAGATAGCCATAGCCGCCATGGATCTGGATTGCCGACGAACAGACCTTCTCGGCCATTTCCGAAGCGAACAGCTTGGCCTGCGAAGCCTCGGACAAGCATGGTTTGCCCGCCGTCTTCAGACGCGCTGCATGCAGGATCAGCAACCGCGCGGCGTTGATCTGCAGGTGCATGTCCGCGAGCAGATTGGCGATGCTCTGGTGCTCAATGATCGGCTTGTCGAATTGCACGCGATCCTTGGAATACGCCAGTGCCGCTTCAAACGCCGCCCGAGCGATACCCAACGCCTGCGCCGCGATGCCGATGCGACCGCCCTCAAGGTTGGACAGGGCAATCGCCAGACCTTTGCCGCGCTCGCCGAGCAGGTTGGCTTCGGGAATGCTGCAGTTGTTCAGCGTCACCGCGCAGGTGTCGGAAGCGCGGATGCCCATTTTGTGTTCGGTGCGATCGACGATGAAACCCGGTGTATCGGTCGGTACCAGAAACGCCGAAAGGCCTTTCTTGCCCAGCTCCGGGTCGGTCACCGCAAAGACGATCGCCAGTTTCGCCCGTTTGCCATTGCTGACGAATTGCTTGGCGCCGTTGATCACCCACTGGCCGTCGCGCAGTTCGGCGCGGGTGCGCAGGTTGTGCGCTTCGGAACCGGCCTGCGGTTCGGTCAGACAGAAGCAACCGATGGTTTGCCCACTGGCCAGATCGGCGAGCCAGGTTTGTTTCTGCTCATTGCTGCCGTAGTTGAGCACCGGGCCGCAGCCGACCGAGTTGTGGATGCTCATGAACGCACCGGTGGCGCCATCGCCGGCGGAGATTTCCTCAACGGCCAGCGCATAGGCGACGTAATCGACGTAAGTGCCGCCCCATTCCTCAGGTACGACCATGCCGAGCAAGCCCAGCTCACCCATCTTCGCCACCAGAGCATCGTCGATCCAGCCGGCCTTTTCCCAGGCCTGGGCGTGCGGGGCGATTTCGCCACGGGCAAAGTCCCGGGCCATGTCGCGGATCATCACTTGTTCTTCAGTCAGTTCGAGATCGTGCATGGCTCAGCTCCCGCTCTCATCAAAACCATGGAAGAAACTTGCGACCTGCGCAGCGTCCAGCTCAGCGACGGTCGGCGGGTTCCAGCGCGGTGACTTGTCCTTGTCGATCAACAGGGCGCGAACGCCCTCGATCAGGTCGCCACGGGCAAACCACTGGCGATCCAGATGCAGCTCCAGAGCAAAGCAATTCTCCAGACTCAGGTGCCTGCCACGACGGAGCATTTCCAGGGTCACGGCCATGGCCAGCGGCGAGCGGGTTTCCAGCAGATCTGCCGTGGTGAGCGCCCATTCGTGGCTGTCGGCAACGGTGACGGCGCGCAATTGCTCGATCATGCTCGGCACATCGGGCAGGGCGAAGAAGTGGTCAATGGCCGGACGCAGCGCCTCGAGTGGCGCATCCGACAGGGTTTGCACGGCATGCTTGGCCAGCAGATTCTGCAGCGACTTGAGCGGCGTGTCCTGCCATTCCATCTGATCGAGTTTCTCATCGAGCAGGGCCAGTTTGCTGCTGTCCAGGTACCAGTCGGCGAGGCCGCAGTACAGCGCATCGGCCGCGCGAATCTGCACGCCGCTGACGCCCAGATAAATCCCCAGCTCACCGGGAATGCGCGGCAGGAAGTAGCTGCCGCCGACATCGGGAAAATAGCCGATGGCCACTTCCGGCATCGCCAGACGGCTCTTTTCGGTGATCACGCGCAGATCGGCGCCTTGCACCAGGCCCATGCCACCGCCGAGGACGAAACCATCCATCAAGGCCAGCACCGGTTTGCGGTAGTGATGAATGGTCAGGTCGAGGGCGTATTCCTCGACGAAGAAATCTTCGTGCAGCGTGTCGCCGCTTTTGTAGCTGTCGTACAGCGAACGGATATCACCGCCGGCGCAGAAAGCCTTTTCACCGGCACCGCGCAACACCACGGCGTGCACATCGGCGTCAGACGCCCAGGCATCGAGCTGCTGTTGCAGCAGACGCACCATGTCGAGGGTGATTGCATTGAGGCCCGCAGGGCGGTTGAGGGTCAGGTGGCCGATATGGTTGCGCACCTCGGCCAGCACGTCGTTTTGCATGGCATCCATGGACGGGGTCCGCCGGGATGAAGCCTGAGCTGTCATCAGTAACTCCCTGCTTTTATTGTCTTTATTCGAGAAGCCCGGGTGGGGGCGTTAGCGGATCGTAACAGTGCAAATTTGTCGTGTACAACGGGGATATGTGCAGGGGGAATCTGCGTTTTTCTCTCAGGGCCGCTTTCTGTGCGCGTAGGAGCTGACGAGTACAACGAGGCTGCGATCTCTGGATTTCAAGAAACAAGATCAAAAGATCGCAGCCTCGTTGCACTCGTCAGCTCCTACAAGGCGATCATCGGAAGGTTTCGGTAATGCTGCGGCGTTTGGCGTGCAGCTCGCTGGCATGGATCAGGCGTTCGAGGTCTTCGGGGGTGACGTCGATGAAGGCTTCCATGTCGGCGAGCGCCAGTTTCAGGTCTTCGACAGTAATCGCCTGGCTGTCGACCGGGACCACGGGCGGCGCAGGATCGGCAGGGCGTTTCGGGTAGCGGATGCGGGTCAGATTATTGTAGGCCAGCGCGCTGGCGAGCATGCACAGGGCGCCGAGCATCACCGGCTCCATGGCTTTCCAGTCCATGGCGATGGTCGCAGGGTCGGCCAGTACCAGCGTCAATGCCAAGGCACCGGCCGGTGGATGCAGGCAACGCAGCCAGCACATCAGAATCACCGCCATTCCGGCGGCGAGGCAGGCGCTGCCCAGCGTTCGCCCGAGCACATGGGCGACAAGCAAAGCGACCACGCCGGCGCATAAGTACCCGCCCAGAATCGACCATGGCTGAGCGAGGGCGCCGGACGACACGGCGAACAACAGCACCGCCGAAGCACCCAGCGGGCCGATCAGGTGAAAGGCAACGTCATGCCCGAATACCTGCGCGCACATCCACACGCTGAACAGCGTGCCCAGGCTCATGCCGATCGCGGCACGGCTCCATTCGGTGGGGCGAGTGTTGATGGCGGCGGGCAACCAGCGAGCAAGCATGTAGAACTGATCCTGTGCAAAATCCGGGGCAAAAAAAAGGACTTGTCCGGCATATCCGGAAAGCCCTCGAAACGTTCCAACATTGGGGGAGGAACGCGCGTAGTTTGCCGATCAAAATCGATGCTGACAAATTCATATAAATGCAGTTTTAGTGCACTATTTTTGCACTGAAGCGGTGCGGCGTGCGCTGACGAAACATAGATAACCGCCCAGTGCTGCCAGTCCGCTCAGGGCATAGAACATGCTCGGCGCGGGCGTATGCATCAGAAGAAACCCGCAAATCACCGGGCTCGCGCCGCCGCCGAGTGCCGCCAGGTTCTGCGCGCCGTAGTAGCTGCCGCGCAGTGTCTCCGGGGCGAGGGTGTCGACGAAGAGGAAGTCTGCCGGGTAAATGATCATTTCGCCCAAGGTGAAAATGAACATCGCCACGCACCAGCCAATCAGGTTGTCGGCCAGACTGAAACCGATCAGCCCGACGATGAACAGCGCGGTGCCGCCGGCAATCCAGTGACGCAGGTGTTCGCGGCTGAGCCAGCGACCGACCTGGTACTGCAGCAGAATCACCGTGATTGCGTTGCAGGCGAGCAGGGCGGCCATGGTGTCGAGCATTTGTTGCTGATTGTGGGTGACCAGCAGGTATTGCGACAGGTACAGGGTGAAACGTCCGTGCACCAATGTACTGAGCAGGCAGCCAAGGGTGAACAGCACCATGGTGCGATCGCTTTTCAGGATCATCAGCGTATTGAGGAAACTTTGCGGCGCACTGCCGGACGTTATCGGACTGGCATCCCTGGTCGCGCCGAGCAGCAGGAAAATACTGCCAATGGCGATCGCGCCGGCAACGATGAAAGGCGCGGCCGGCTGTACGCCGGCAATCACCACGCCAATCATCGGGCCAATCGCGTAACCGATGTTGGTCAGGGTGTAGTTGAGGGAAAACGCCTTCACCCGCTGGCCCACCGGCAGGTGTTCACTGAGGATTGCCTTGCTGGCGATGAGAAACAGCGCCGAGGCAGTTTCGCTGATGATCAGCACGACGGTCACCAGATATAGATTCTGCGCAAAGGTCAGCAGGATCAGGCCGATACCGCTGGAGAGCATGCTCAGGATCAGCAATCGGCGCTTGTCCAGCTTGTCGATGATGTAGCCGCCGTACAGCGACAGCAGCGTGGCGCTGAACACGGCGATGCCCAGCAGCAAGCCGACATCCTGCGGATTGAGGCCGAGCTTGTTGCTGAGGAACAGCGTCAGCAGCGGACTGACCAGGGCGCGGCTGATGACCACGGTCAGCGAGCTGAGCATCAACCGGCGGATGAAAGGCGAATAGATGGCCACGGAAGAGGAATGTCCTTATTCGGGAAGCCTGGGGCGAACGCCATCCTCTCTGGGCAGCCGCCACCGGTCAAGCTGATACACCAGCGTCCCTGGGAGCACATGATTTCCCTGTGGGAGCGAGCCTGCTCGCGAAGGCGGCGGATCAGTCACCTGCGATGTCGCTGACATACCGTATTCGCGAGCAGGCTCGCTCCCACAGGGTCTGTGTGCCTCACAATTACCAATGACTCCCACAGGGGCAGATCAAGCCACATCAGACGCCGCCGGCCTCTGCCGCATTGTGATCGGCAACCTGCACGATTCACCGCGCCCCATCGGGAAATACTGAAAGCCATTGCGCGCCAGACGCTCGGCGTCGTACAGGTTGCGCCCGTCAAAGATCACCGGGCTGTTGAGCCGTTGTTTGATCAGCTCGAAATCCGGGGCCTTGAACTGTTGCCATTCGGTGCAGATGATCAGCGCATCGGCGCCGGCCAGTACCGATTCCGGCGTGCCCATCAGCATCAGTTTTGATTCGTCCGGATAGAGACTCTGGGTTTGCAGCATGGCTTCCGGATCGAACGCACGCACGCTGGCGCCGGCAGCCCACAACGCGTCGAGCAGCACCCGACTCGGCGCGTCGCGCATGTCGTCGGTGTTGGGCTTGAAGGCCAGTCCCCACAGGGCAAAGGTCCTGCCGCGCAAGTCACCACGGTAGAACGCGTTGATGCGCGCAAAGAGCTTGTGCTTCTGCCGCTGGTTGATCGCCTCGACCGCTTGCAGCAGATCACTGGAGCAATGGGCCTGCTCGGCACTATGGATCAGCGCGCGCATGTCCTTGGGAAAACACGAGCCGCCGTAGCCGCAACCCGGATAGATGAAGTGATAGCCGATTCGCGTATCGGCACCGATGCCTTGGCGCACTGCTTCAATGTCCGCGCCCAGGTGTTCAGCGAGTTCGGCGATCTGGTTGATGAAACTGATCTTGGTCGCCAGCATGCAGTTGGCGGCGTATTTGGTCAGCTCGGCGCTGCGCAGGTCCATGAACAGGATGCGGTCGTGGTTGCGGTTGAACGGCGCGTACAGATCGCGCATGACATCGCGCACTTCAGTGCCTTCGCACCCGATAACAATGCGATCCGGCCGCCGACAATCGGCAACCGCCGAACCTTCCTTGAGAAATTCCGGGTTGGAAACAACATCGAATTGCAGCAGGCGGCCGACCTTGATCAGGGCCTTTTCGATGTGGCTGCGCAAGGCGTCACCTGTGCCCACCGGGACCGTGGATTTTTCCACCACGATCAACGGCTGCTCGCGATGCCGCGCGATCGCGTCGCCAACCGCCAACACGTAGCGCAGATCGGCCGAACCGTCCTCCCGTGACGGCGTGCCCACCGCGATGAACGCCACACGCCCGTGCACCACCGCGAGTCGTTCATCAGTGGTGAATTGCAGGCGTTGCGAATCCAGGCCCTCACGCACCAGACTGGCCAGCCCCGGTTCGAAAATACTGACGTGGCCCTGGCGTAACTGCTCGACCTTCTGTGCGTCGACATCCATGCACACGACCTCGTGACCGACCTCGGCCAGCACCGCCGCTTGCACCAGACCAACATAACCACTGCCAAACACCGTGATCTTCATGCCGCACTCCTGCTTGCAGTTCCCTGCATTGAACATAAGAGCGCGATGTTTCAGTTCGCCTACCGTGCTGATGAAGCAGCAAACAGACCGTTCGGGGAAAGCCCGATTGACTTTTACTGCCTCGAACGGCAGGTTGTCGGCCTTTCGCGGCAACCCCTGTCATCGAGTCATGCCGTTTTTTGCGTTTCAGTTCATGCATTTATTGTTTTTGTTGAATCGTTTTTTATTTCAAGGCCGTTTCGTTTGAGTGATTTGTCGAGTACCCATCCCGCACCGTCCAACACCAATCCGCTGACCGTTTACCTCGCGCGACTGGCGCCTTCCAGCCAGTTGACCATGCGCTATGTGCTGCAAGACGCCGCCGACCGCCTCGGTTTCGAGGACGTCGATATCGAAGACATCCCTTGGCACGGCCTGCAACCGGAAGACGTGGTAGCGCTGGTCGCCGCTTTGCGTGCCGACGGCTATGCACCGAACACCTCATCGCTGTACGTGAATGCCGTGCGCGGTGTGATGAACGAAGCGTGGCGCATGAGCCTGATCAGCCAGGATCACCTGCTGAAGATGCGCTCGGTCAAGGGCATCGCCGGCACACGGTTGTCCCAGGGACGCAATCTCAAGCGCACGCTGATTCACGAACTGATGGAAGTCTGCGCTGCCGACCCACGCCCGCAGGGCTTGCGTGATGCGGCGGTGATTGCGCTGCTGTACGGCACCGGCATGCGCAAGTCGGAATCGGTGGATCTGGATCTGAGTCAGGTCGATTTTCGCGAACGCAGCCTGACCGTGACTGGCAAGGGCAACAAGCAGTTGATCAAATACGCGCCGGCCTGGGCCTTTGCCAAGCTCGATGCCTGGCTGGAACTGCGTCGTTCACAGCTCAAGGAAGGCGAGAGCGACGATGCGTTTCTGTTCAACCGCATTCGCCGGGGCAGCCATATCACTCGCGAGCGCATTACCAAACACGCGATTTACTACATCGCCCGCCAGCGCGGTACGCAGGTTGGGGTGAAGATCATGCCCCATGATTTTCGGCGTTCGTTCATCACTCGGGTGATCGAAGAGCACGACCTGTCGATCGCACAGAAACTCGCGCATCACAGCAATATCCAGACGACCGCCAACTACGACGTGCGCGATGACAACGAGCGGCGGCGGGCGGTGGATCGCTTCGATTTGTAAACGGTGTCAGGTCTGCGGCGGGCAGCGCGACCCGCTGGCACCCTGCGCGATGTGCGCAGCGAGGCGTTTGATGTTGTTCTGTTGCGCGGTCACCAGTTCGTCGATGCTCGGCCCCGAAGGCGTCTGCAACACCGAGCGACAGTTCAGCAGCGCGGCGTCCGTCGCACCCAGCGGGCGCACTCGCCATTTCACGTCGATCAAGGCGTACTGCCCGGGGATCGAATCGAAGCGCTGTACATCGACGCGCACGGAGGCTCGCTGCTGACCGACGCCGCTGCTCAGCTGATCAGCCAGTGCACCGCGTAACTCATCGGCAAGGGTGGCGCTCCACCAATCGGTTTCCAGAATAGCCACGCCGCTGTTGCCTTGGCGGATGACAATTTGCGCGCGATCGACCTGCGGCGGCACGCTGATGCTTTCGATGGCGATATCGGCGCCGTTGCGACTGACACCCGGTTGCGCCGGGGTCAGCGTATGGAAGCTGATCGGGTCGCTCCGGCAGGCGGTCAGCAGCACGAGCGCAGCGAGCACGGTGATCTTCAACGGTAAAGCCATGGATTCAGCTCCTGTGCTCAATTGCGTGGCGGTCCTTTGAGGTCCAGCGGCGCGGCGTTGTCCGGCCGCCCGCGAATCAGCGACTCAGGGTGGCGACCGAGGTAATCCGACAATTCACGCAACGAGCGCGACATGCGTCCGAGCTCGTCGAGAGTCTCGGTCAGTTGCTCGCGTTGCGGTGAGTCCTCGGCCAAAGTCGAATTGGCGGACTGCAACGTCTTGCTGACGTCGGCGAGGGTGCTCTGTACGCTCGGCAGGGTCCTGGCATTGAACTGCTTCAGGCCTTTGCGTAGCTCGACCAGATTGCCGTCGAGGTTGCTGGCGATGCGTTCCACCGGCAGCGCGTTGATCTTGTTGACCATCGCCTCGAGTTTTTCCTGCAACTGTTCGAGGCTGCCAGGGACGGTCGGAATGGTGACCGGCCGCGCCGTAGGGTCGAACGCGACTTTCGGCGCTTTAGGGTAGAAATCCAGCGAGATATACAACTGACCGGTGAGCAGGTTGCCATTGCGGGCCTGGGCGCGCAGGCCGTTTTCGATGAACGTGCCGATCAGGCGCGCGCCGGTGGCCTCGTCGTTTTCGTCGCCATGGTAGGTCTTGAGAATCTTCGCGTGGGCACGGCCGAGTCGCTGCGGATAAATGACGATGCCGACATTCACCGGAAAGGTGCGCTTGACCTCGTCGAAGTCGAGATTGACCGCCACCACCCGGCCGATTTCGATACCGAGAAACTCCACAGGCGCATCAACCTTGAGCCCGCGCAAGGCCTGATCAAACCGCAGCGCCAGATACTGCGCCTTGCCGTCAGGCGGGGCGAGGGCGGCGGTCTGGTTGGCGAACAGCTCGAAACTCTTGTCGTCGCTGGCCGGCGTGTCGTTGGGGCTGTAGTCCGGGGCGCGAAAAGCGATGCCGCCCACCAGCAGGGTCGACAGCGATTCGGTTTTCACCGCAAAGCCGTTGGCGCCGACATTGATGTCGATGCCACTGGCGTTCCAGAAGCGGGTGTTTTCGGTAACGTAGGCATCATTGGGCGAATGCACGAAGACTTCGATATTGACGCCTTTGCCGTCCGGGTCCAGCGCGTAGGACACGACTTGGCCAACGGGAATCTTGCGGTAGTAGACGGGGGAACCGATGTCCAGCGAGCCGAGGTCGGCGGTGTGCAGAGTGAAGCGCTTGCCCGGCTCGCCGTAGGTGATCGGCGGCGGGTTCTCCAGGCCTTTGAAGGTTTTTGCCCGGGTGTTGGCCTGGCCGATGTCGGCACCGATATAGTCGCCTGACAGCAGCGTATCGATGCCCGAGACACCGCCGGCACCGATGCGCGGTCGCACCACCCAGAATTGCGAGTCCTCGCGGGTGAAGGCTTCGGCTTGCTTGGCCAGTTTGATCGTGGCGTTGACGTGTCTATGGTCGCTGGCCAGTTCGACCTCCGAGACATGGCCGATGACCACGTTGCGGTACCTGACTTCGGTCTTGTTGGCGGTCAGGCCATCACCGGTCTTGAAAGTGACGGTGATGACCGGGCCTTCTTGAAGGATGTTGTGAATCACCAGCGAAATGCCCACCAGCACCGCCACGATCGGCACGATCCATACCAGTGAAATACCGAAACGGCGGGTTTTGATCGGCGCTTGACCGGGTGCTCGCGGCTCGTCGCTGGTTGACGACTTCATCCATGTCCTCCTCAATTAATCGGGCACTGAGCGTCAGGAACGCAAAAGCACTTCATCAATATAGAAGTGCCTTGCGATAGAGCAAATCCGCAGCCGTTTTAACTTCATGAATGTGTAAGCGCCTGTTAACCGAGCATTTCGCGCAGGCGATACCAGAACATGCCCAGCGCCAGCAGCGGCGAACGCAACGCAGGGCCGCCGGGGAAGGTCATGTGGGGCACGCTGCTGAACACGTCCATGCCTTGGCTGTGCCCGGCGTGAATGGCTTCGCCCAACAATTTCGCGCACCAATGAGTAACGTTGAGGCCATGACCGGAATAGCCCTGCGCGTAAAACACGTTCGGGTGTTGTTGAAGCCGGCCAACCTGGGGAAAGCGATTGGCGGTGATGCCGATCTTGCCACCCCATTGGTAGTCGATGCGCACATCGGCCAGTTGCGGGAACACCTTGAGCATTTTCGGCCGCATATAGGCGCAGATATCCGCCGGATCGCGCCCCGAATAATGACAAGCGCCGCCGAACAGCAGACGTCGATCAGCCGAAAGCCGGTAATAATCCAGACCGACTTTTTGATCGCACAGCGCCAGGTTTTGTGGAATCAACTGCGCCGCGCGGCTTTCGTCCAGCGGCTCGGTGGCGATGATGTAACTGCCGGCGGGCAGCACCTTGCCGCTGAGTTTCGGCTCCAGGTCATCCAGATGCGCGTTGCAGCCGAGCACCAGGCTGCCAGCGCGTACTGAACCCGTGGCGCAGCGTACCTCGACGGTAGGGCCGTGGAGGATTTCCAGCACCGGGCTGTGCTCGAAGACACGCACGCCCAGCGATGCGGCAAGACGCGCCTCACCTTGCACCAGGTCCAGCGGATGCAAATGCCCCGAACCCATGTCGATCAATCCGCCGGCGTACACACCGGCGTCAACCACTTGCTGGCGGACCTGCTGCGGGCCGACCAGCCTGGTTTCGTGGGCATAGTCGAGTTCGGCGAGACTGTCCTGTTCCTGCTGGAACGCGGCGAATTGCGCGGCAGTGTTGGCCAGTTCGCAAAAGCCCCAGCGCAGATCACAGTCGATGGCGTTGTCAGTGATGCGCTGGCGCACCAGCTCCACCGAGTCGATGCCGGCACGCTGCAGATAACGCACGCCGTCCTGGCCAACGTAGCGAGTGAAACCCTCGACTTCATGGCCTATGCCGCGAATCAGCTGACCACCATTGCGCCCGCTGGCGCCCCAGCCGATGCGTCGCGCCTCGAGTAACACCACCGATAAACCGCGCTGCGCCAGTTCAATCGCCGTATTGACGCCGGTAAAGCCGCCCCCGATCACGCAGACGTCGGCAATCAGATCGCCGTCAAGCGACGGGTAGGGCGTGCTCGCCCGTGCAGAAGCTGCGTAATAGGAACGGGCGTGTTGTGGGCTGTGCTGAGTCATTTGTTCGACTTCACTTTGCTCCAAGACCGGGTCATCAGGCGCATGATCGCTTGGGGCGGGGTCGAGGAAATGTAGAGTTTGTCGAGTACCGACTGCGGCGGATAAACCTCAGGGTTGTTGACCAGCTCCTGATCCATGAATGGCTTGGCCGCCGGGTTCGGGTTGGCGTAGCCGACGGTGGCGCTGACCTTGGCGATCACCTGCGGATCGAGCAGGTAATTGATGAAGGCGTGGGCCTCTTTGGCGTTGCTCGCGTCGGCCGGAATCGCCAGCAGATCGAACCACAGGTTGGCGCCTTCCTTGGGAATGGCGTAGGCGATATTCACACCGTTCTTGGCTTCCCGGGCGCGATTGGCGGCCTGGAACACATCGCCGGAGTAACCGAACGCGACGCAGATGTCGCCATTGGCCAGGTCCGACACGTATTTGGATGAATGGAAATAGGTGATGTATGGGCGGATGCTCAGCAGCTTGGCTTCGGCTTTTTTGTAGTCCTCAGGGTTTTCACTGCGTGGGTCCATGCCCATGTAGTTGAGGATGGCGGGGAAGACTTCGTCAGCGGAGTCCATCATCGACACACCGCACTGGCTCAGCTTCTTCAGATTCTCGGGTTCGAACAGCACGGCCCAGGAATCGATGTGGTCGATGCCGAGCACTTGCTTGACCTTGTCGACGTTATAACCGATGCCGTTGGTGCCCCACAGGTAAGGCACCGAGTGCGCATTGCCGGGATCATTTTTCTCAAGTAATTCAAGCAGTTTCGGGTCCAAGTTCTTCCAGTTTGGTAACTGTGAACGATCGAGCTTCATGAACGCGCCGGCCTTTACCTGGCGGGCGAGGAAATGGTTGGACGGCACTACCACGTCGTATCCAGTGCGCCCGGCGAGGAGTTTGCCTTCCAGAGTTTCGTTGGAGTCGAAGACGTCGTAGATCACCTTGATCCCGGTCTTGCTCTGGAAGTCGGCGAGGGTGGTTTCGCCGATGTAGTCGGTCCAGTTGTAGACACTGACCTGGGGCTCGGCGTGGGCTGCTGCGCTGAACAGCACGCTCAGCGCGACCGGGAGTATGGATTTCAATGGACGCATATCGACACCTCTTGGACTTATTGGAATTCTCAAGCGCTGCACATTCTTCTGTGGTGTTTATCACTTCTGGGGTACATCACAGATCCCACAGGGTTCTGTGGTGGTATCACTTCTTGGGTACATCACAGATCCCAATGTGGGAGCGGGCTTGCTCGCGAAAGCGGTGTTTCAGTCGACATCCATGTTGAATCTGCCGGCGTCTTCGCGAGCAAGCCCGCTCCCACAGGGTTCTGTGGTGGTATCACCTCTTGGGTACATCACAGATCCCACAGGGTTCTGTGGTGTTATCACTTCTTGGGTACATCACAGATCCCACAGGGACAGGTACGCCGTCAGACGCTGAGCAGCAGGAACTCGCGCTCCCACGAGCTGATCACGCGCTTGAAGTTTTCGTGCTCGGCGCGCTTCACGGCGACGTACCCGCGAACGAATTTGCTGCCCAGGTATTCAGCGACTTTCGGGCACTCTTCCATCTGCGTCAGGGCTTCTTCGATGGTGATGGGCAGGCGCAGATTGCGCCGTTCGTAGGCCCGGCCTTCGACCGCCGCGCTTGGCTCGATCTTCTCGACCATGCCGATGTAGCCGCACAGCAGGCTCGCGGCAATCGCCAGATAAGGGTTGGCGTCGGCGCCGGGCAAGCGGTTCTCCACACGCATCGATTCCGGCCCCGATGTCGGCACACGCAGGCCCACCGTGCGGTTCTCTTCGCCCCATTCGACGTTGACCGGTGCCGAGGTGTCCGGCAGGAAGCGGCGGAACGAATTGACGTTCGGCGCGAACATCGGCAGGACTTTCGGGATGTACTTCTGCAGGCCACCGATGTGATGACGGAACAGCTCACTCATGCTGCCCTCGGCATCAGCAAAGATCGGCTTGCCGGTGGCGATCTCGACCACACTCTGGTGCAGGTGCATGGCGCTGCCGGGCTCGTCGCCGATCGGCTTGGCCATGAACGTCGCCGTCACGTTGTGCTTGAGCGCCGCTTCGCGCAGGGTGCGTTTGAACACGGTGATCTGGTCAGCCAGATCCAGCGCATCGCCGTGGCGGAAGTTGATTTCCATCTGCGCCGGGCCGTCTTCATGGATCAGTGTGTCGAGATCCAGGCCTTGCAGTTCGCACCAATCGTAGACGTCTTCGAACAGCGGATCGAATTCGTTGGCGGCATCGATCGAGAACGACTGGCGACCGCTTTCCGCGCGCCCGGAACGACCCAGTGGTGCCTTGAGCGGCAGGTCCGGATCTTCACAACGCTGGGTCAGGTAGAACTCCATTTCCGGCGCGACAATCGGCTTCCAGCCCTTGTCGGTGTAGAGCTGCAGGACTTTCTTCAGCACGTTGCGCGGCGACAGTTCGATCGGGTTGCCGAACTTGTCGAAGGTGTCGTGGATGACGATGGCGGTCGGCTCGATCGCCCACGGAATGACGTAGACGGCATCGGAAACCGGTTTGCAGACCATGTCGATGTCGGCCGGGTCGAGCAGGTCGTAGTAGATGTCGTCGTCGACAAAATCCCCGGTTACCGTTTGCAGCAGCACGCTCTCCGGCAGGCGCATGCCGCGCTCATGCAAGAACTTGTTGGTCGGTGCAATCTTGCCGCGGGCGATGCCGGTCAGGTCGCTGACCACGCATTCGACTTCGGTAATCTTGTGATCTTTCAGCCAGGTGAACAGCTGATCGAAAGGGGCGTTCATAAAGACCTCGTTATTGGTTTTGTAGACGCCGGGGAGGGCGGGTTTCATCTTCCGCCCCTTCCCCTATGGCGTGTTGGCGACTATCTTGGGCGCGGCTTGCGATTCCATCTATCCACTTTCAGCAGCACCAAAGCGCACCAAAAGAGTGCGCAAGGTCACCCCATGACAACGTGCAATCCGCTCCAGGTTCAAGCATTCAACACCGCCGATGTGGCCGAGCAAATCCGCGCCACACCGGGCTGGATCCAGCATTACCAGCAGATGTCGCCGGGACATTTTGCCGGGCAGATTCGTTATCTCGATCTGCAGGGCGTCGAGGTCTACGAAGAGCAGATGAACACCCGGGTCGAACAGAATTTCAGCGCGCCATCCGGGGCTCTGGCGTTCTGTTTCGATCGCAGTGACAACGCGCTGTATCTGCTCAACGAAGACAGCCGCAACATCTGGATCACCCCGGAGAACTACCGGGAAATTGCCGTGGTGTTCGGCCCGGATTTCGTCCGCGAGCACGGCCTGCAAGTGGCGAAACTCGAAGGTTTGTTCATGGCGCCGCTGAACTGCGGACAGAACGCCTTGTTCAGCGGCTGGTTAAGCTCGATTCTCACGAAGTTGTCGCAAACTGCTGATCCACTTGATAAAAATCGCCTGACGCAGCAGTTGCTTGAGGATTGCCTGTTCATCCTTGATAACGCTCACACCGGTCTGGATCGTGGCGGATTGCAGCGGCGCAACGACGAACGCCAAATCATGAAACGAGTCGGGGAGTGGGCGGCTGATTCGCCGGAAGACACGGTCAATCTGCTCGAACTTTCCCACGTTGCCGGCGTACCGCTGCGCCAGTTGCAACAGGCTTTCAAGGCCTACACCGGGATGACCCCGAGCCACTGGTTGCGCCTGAGGCGGCTGAACAGTGCGCACCGTGAGTTGCTCAAGCGCAGGCCCACAGAAACCACCGTTGCCGAAGTGGCGATGCGCTGGTCTTTCTGGCATCTGGGGCGGTTTTCCAGCAGTTACCGCGCACTGTTCAAGGAGCTGCCGAGCGAAACGCTCAAGCGCTGAACAGAAAAAGGCTTTGTGTCCTCGCTAAAGTTAAATAGAATCAGTCTCATTTGAATCTACCTTCGCGCAGGGTCTCTTGAGATGTTTGAAGCCACGTCACCGTCGGAGCAGAGCCTGCAACAGTTGTATCGCGAGCACCGTGGCTGGCTGGAAACCTGGCTGCGCCGGCGCATGGGCAATGCGTGGGATGCGGCGGACCTCAGCCAGGACACCTTTCTACGCGTCCTTTGCAATGCGCCGCCACTGGCCGAGTTGCGCGAGCCGCGCGCGTATTTACTCACTGTCGGCAAACGACTGCTGAGCAATTTCCACACGCGACGCCATCTGGAAAAAGCCTACCTCGACGCCTTGGCGCAATTGCCTGAAGCATGCGCAACGTCGCCGGAACAGCGCTGGTTGCTGCTGGAAACCTTGCAGGCGCTGGATGAATTGCTCGATGGCTTGCCGCGAGCGGTGCGTCGGGCATTTCTCTGGAGTCAACTCGAGGGCCTTGGCTATCGCGAGATCGCCGAGCGTCTACAGGTTTCTGAGCGCACGGTGAAACGTTACATGGCCCAGGCGTACGAGCATTGTTTGCTGGTGGAGCTGTGATGCGCGTTGTCCCGAGCGAGGAAACGCGGGAAGTAGCACGGGCAGCGGCGCAATGGCTGGCCTTGCTTGAATCCGGCGGTGCCAGCGATGAAGATCACGCGCGATTGCAGCATTGGCGCAACAGTGACAGTCGCCACGAGAACGCGTGGCAGAAAATCCAACAACTTCGCCAGCGTTTCGCAGGTCTGCCGCCGACGCTGGCCATGGCCACGCTGGACCGGCCGGATCCGGCGCGGCGGGCGGCGCTCAAGCGTGCCTTGGGGGTGGCAGCGCTGGTGCCGGCGGCGTGGTTGATCGGACGCGAACTGCCGCTGGAAGTCTGGCGCGCCGATTTGCACACCAGTACCGGTGAGCGGCGCAAAGTGCAGCTGGCGCAGGATTGTTCATTGCAGCTCAACACCGACAGCGCGGTGAATGTCGATCTGCCGGCACGTCAGTTGACGCTGATTCGTGGCGAACTGGGACTCAGCGTGGCGGGCGATGCAGCCTTTATCGTCAACGCGCCTTATGGGCGGATGATCGTTAGTCACAGCGACATCTCGGTGCGCCTGAATGCGCGCGATTGCCAAGTCTGCGTGCTGCGTGGTTCGGTGCAATTGCAGCCGCTGCACGGCTCGGCGCTGGTATTGAAGCAGGGCCAGCAAGTCAGCCTGCAAGCTTCAGGCGCGGGGGCGGTGACGGCGTTCGATACGTTGATGCCCGGTTGGCGCGACGGCGTGTTGATGGCGCAAAACCAGCCTCTGGGTGATTTCCTCCGCGAATTGAGTCGCTATCGCTCGGGCGTATTGCGCTGGGAACCGACGCTGGAATCGCTGCGCGTCACCGGCAGTTTCCGCCTCGACGACACCGATCAGGTGCTGTCACTGCTGGCAGCCAGTTTGCCCGTCGACGTGCATACGCGAACGCGATTTTGGGTGTCATTGGTGCCGCGCACAGAAAAAACTGGCTGAAGCCTGTCCCTTTTTTTCGCCTCGCTGGTCATTCCAGGCAAGTGAACAAAATCGAGAGCTTCTACCAATGCCCGCAGTATTCCCAGGTCGTTTGCGTCCGTTGTTGCAGTTGAGCCTTTTGCTGAGCCTGAGTGCGAGCCCCATGTTGATCCAATCGAGCTGGGCCGACGATGGCAGCCGCCGCAGTTATCAGGTGCCGTCCGGTAGTCTGAGTGCAGCGCTGACGCGTTTCGCCGGTCTCGCGGGCGTCAATCTGTCGGTGGATCCGGCACTGGTCAGCGGCCGCAACAGCAATGGTTTGTCCGGTGAATATGGCGTGGAGGAGGGGTTCAGCCGGTTGTTGCTGGGCTCTGGTTTGCAGCTGCAACCGGTCGGCGATCAGGCTTATACGCTGGTACCCGCAGCACAAGGCAGCACCTTGCAACTTGCGCCTACCTCCATTCTTGGCGCGAGCGGCTCGGCGGATGCCGACGTGTTTGCCGGCGGCCAGGTTGCACGGCGTGGCTCGCAAGGGCTGTTGGGCTCCAGGGATTTCATGGAAACCCCGTTCAGCATGACCACCTACACCAGCGAAACAGTGAAAAACCAACAGGCGCGCACGCTCGGCGATCTGATCGGCAGCGACCCTTCGGTACGCGCCACCAACCCGGCCGGTGGCCGCTATGAGCAATTCACCATTCGTGGTTTCAGCCTGTTCAACAGCGACGTTTCCTACAATGGCCTCTACGGAATCCTGCCGACGTACACCATCGACATGGAAATGGCTGATCGCGTCGACATCCTCAAGGGCCCAAGCCAGTTGATCAACGGTATTTCGCCACGGGGCAGTGTAGGAGGGGGGATCAACGTCGTGCCGAAACGTGCGACCGACAAGCCGATTACCTCGCTGACAGCCAATTACGCCTCGAACAACCAAGTCGGCGGCGCGGTGGATGTCGGACGGCGCTTTGGCGAAGACAATCAATTCGGGGTGCGCTTCAACGGGGTCAAACAGTCCGGCGATACCGAATGGGATCATCAGAGCGTCGATCGCGACATGGCGGTATTTGGCCTGGATTTCCGTGGCGAACGCTTGCGACTGTCCACTGATATCGGCCACACCGAACGCGACACCGACGCACCGCAGGAACGCGTGCAAGTCGCCGCCAATGCCAAGGTCCCGAACGCCAGTGATGTGCGCGATAACTACGCGCAACCCTGGAGCCAGGCGCGCACCAAAGACACTTTCGGCACGGTGAACGGCGAGTTCGATGTCAGTGATTCGGTGATGCTGTATGGCGCCGTCGGCGCCCGAAAAAGCAATCACGACTTTTTGCGTCATGCCGTTTCGGTGACCAACGACGCCGGTGACTTCAGCGTCCAGCCCCGAGATTTCACCCGCGACGAAAACGTCCGCACGGCTACCGCTGGGGTGCGCAACTGGTTCCAGACCGGACCGGTCAGCCATGAAGTGAACCTGGCGGCCAACTACTTTTATATGGACTTCGAAAACGGCGGCGCCCGATATGCCGCCGGGCGTAGCAATCTCTATGACCCGGTGGAAATCGCCAAGCCCGGCACGCCGACCCGCAATGACGCCAAGGTCTACACCGAAAATCGCTTCAGCGGCGTGGCGTTGTCCGACACGCTCGGTTTCTTCGATGATCGCCTGTTGCTGACTTTGGGGGCGCGCTGGCAGCGGGTCAAAGTCGATGACTGGAGCGATGGCATCAAGGGCGACACCGCCTACGATGAAGAAAAGGTCTCGCCGTCCGGCGGGATTCTGTTCAAGGCAACCGACAAACTCTCGCTGTACGCCAACTACATGGAAGGCCTCAGCCAAGGCAAGATCGCGCCATCAACGTCAATTAACGAAGACGAAATCTTCCCACCGTTCATCAGCCGCCAGATCGAAGTCGGCGCCAAGTACGACGCGGGCGCGTACGCGCTGACGGCAGCGGTGTTCCGCATCAAACAACCGGCGTACGAAACCAACGCCACCACGCGAGTCTTCGGCCCGAACGGCAAGCGCGAAAACAACGGCGCAGAACTGAGCGTATTTGGCGAACCGCTCAAGGGCTTCCGATTGCTCGGCGGTGTGATGTATATCGACAGCGAACTGACCCACACCACCAACGGCACATTCGACGGCAACCGTGCGCCGGCAACACCGAAATACAACGTCAACCTCGGCGCGGAGTGGGACGTGCCGACTGTGCAGGGCCTGACATTGACCAGCCGTGGAATCTATTCGAGTTCGCAGTATCTGGACCAGTCCAACGATAAGGAAATCGACTCCTGGGAACGGTTCGACGTCGGCACACGCTATGCTTTCAAGTTGGACGAGAAGACGATTACCTTGCGCGCAAATGTCGAAAACGTGCTGGATAAACGCTACTGGAGTTCAGCGGGCGCTTCGGATGACAGCGAGCCGGGATTGACGCTTTCGACTCCGCGAACGTATCTGCTGTCGGCGACGATGGACTTTTAGTAGAGCAGGATAAACTCGTCGAACGCGCGTAGTGTTCAGGTCGGATGAATTGGTTGGTGAGTCGGATGCTCAAAAGAAAGCCAGCGTCAAACTGACCGCCAAACCGCTACCTTCCGGCCTGTTTTTAGTATCGAACTCCGGCACCCAGCGAGCGCTGACATTCGCTTGAGCATCACTGAATTTACCCGCCCAGCCGACCACCGGACCGGCTCCCACGGAGCGACCGCGATAGCCGCCGAATGAATCAGCAGTCTGGCCTTTGTCGTCGGTAATCTGCTGCACATACCCACCGACGATGCCTGCGCTCCACCCGTTTCCGAACCCGTGCGTCCAGAGCGCATCAAAGGTGAAAATGTTGCCATTGCGATAATCGGTGGCTTCGTTCTCGGTATAGAACTCTAAGCCGGAGGACAGCGTCATTTCGCCACCCGAGCCGTCCAGGTGGGTGAAGGCGACGGTCGGCATGAACGTATAGTTGTTCTGGCCAGGGTTGGCCAGGCGATTATCGTTGTAGGCACCTGTCGGGAGGTAAACCGGAAGGGAAAAGGATATGTGGTTCTGCGCGTCGAAGTGATAACCGGCAGCGATGGGTGTGACCAGAATATCCGCAAACTGGGTACCCGTGTCTTCTGCCCCCAGCACGCGGCCCCGAGGTTGGGTAAGATCCACTGTTACATCGGTATATTGCACCGGCACGCCAATAGCCGATGCATAGTTCCATCGACCTTTGCCGGTATCCCAGACATGAGTGAAGTTGGCGATGGTATAGGACACTTTCATATCCAGATCTCCACCAACTCTACCGACAATGGGCACGCCCTTATTGCCCTTTAGATCACCGTCGTACCAGATGCTGGTCAGTGACATGATCCAGCCAGGTTCTGGTGGTACTACCCCTGCGTTGGAATATACCTGTTGGCCTGTAATCGGACGCCCAACGCCACCCTCGGCCGCAAGTAACACGGGACTCACTCCGAGCGCAGTGATGGATAACAAGAAGCTGGCGACTGAAGTCTTTCTTTCCACTGCTTTGCTTTCCTTTCATCCAGGATCAGTAGTGCAACTCGGTCCCAAAAGCAAAACGTCCGCCCTCGGGCGGACGCTTGGCAGCAGCTCCTGTTATTTTTGCTGTTTCATTTTCTCCTCGATTTTTTTGTCTACGTCAGCCCGAATCTGATCAATGCTGAAGCTGGCTGGACGTTGGCTAGGCGGGTAGTCGACAAAAGTCTGCAGGAACGCTGCTGCTTTGCGAATGCCATTGAATACCAGGAAGTCGTTCTTGGTCAGCCAGTCGTAATACTGGTCGGACACTACGTCGGCGCGCTCGTAAGGGTCCATGCGCAAGTTGAAAAGCTTTGGTACCCGCAGGCATGTGAAGGGTTCACTCCAGACCTTCAAGCCTCCTGGTGCGCGTTGTTCGCAGAACACCAGTTTCCAGTCGCCGTAACGCATGCTCACCAAGTCGCCGTCATCGCTGAAATAGTAGAACTCATCACGAGCACTCTTTTCGGTTTTCCCGGTGAGGTAATCGAGCTGGTTGAAGCCATCCAGATGGACTTTGAAGTTTTTGCCACCAACGTCGGCCCCCTTCAGCAGGCGTTCCTTGATATCGGTGTCGCCCGTAGCGGCAAGCAGTGTTGGAAACCAGTCAAGACCGGAGAGCATTTGCGTTGAAACCGAATCGGCCTTGATCTTGCCAGGCCAACGGATCATCGCCGGTACGCGGAAAGCACCTTCCCAGTTCGAGTTCTTCTCGTTGCGGAACGGGGTTGTTGCAGCGTCAGGCCAAGACCATTGGTTCGGACCGTTGTCGGTGGTGTAGACCACGATGGTGTTGTCGGCAATTTTCAGGTCATCAACGGCTTTGAGCAATTTGCCTACATCACCGTCGTGTTCCAGCATGCCGTCTGCATATTCATTACCCGGCATCCCGCTCTGGCCTTTCATCGATTCGCGCACATGAGTAAATGCGTGCATGCGCGTAGTGTTCATCCACACAAAAAACGGTTTGTCAGCCTTCGCTTGTTTATCCATGAAGTTGATGGCGGCCTGAGTGGTCTCGTCATCAATGGTTTCCATTCGTTTTTTGTTCAGCGGCCCGGTGTCTTCGATCTTGCCGTCGGCGAAGCTGTGGATCACGCCGCGAGGCGAGGCTGCCTTGACGAAACTCGCATCGTCTTTCGGCCACAGCTCGCGCTCGGGTTCTTCTTCGGCATTGAGGTGATAGAGGTTACCGAAGAATTCATCAAAGCCGTGGTTGGTGGGAAGGTATTCATCCTTGTCGCCCAAGTGGTTCTTGCCAAATTGTCCGGTCGCATAACCCTTGGATTTCAGCGCTTGGGCGATCGTCACATCCCTTGCTTGCAGACCGACTGGCACCCCCGGCATACCGACTTTAGAGAGCCCGGTACGCAGTGGTGATTGACCGGTGATGAATGTCGAACGCCCGGCGGTGCAGCTGTTCTCCGCATAGTAGTCGGTAAACATCATGCCTTCTTTGGCAATTCGATCGATGTTTGGCGTCTTATAGCCAACGACCCCATGTGAGTACGCACTGATGTTGGTCTGCCCAACGTCATCACCGAAGATCACAAGGATGTTGGGTTTGTCGGCGGCTGAAACGGTTGTCGATAAAGCAATGAGCGACGTCGCCAGGATGGCGAATTTGGGTAACCACTTGCGTACGCTAGTCATAAGACTGGCTCCTTGGCCGGTGGGTCGCACAAATGCGACTTCTATGTCAGATGCGGTCCTGTTAATGCTGCGAATGCGTTGAAAAAGTACGACTGTGCTCCGAAATGAACAGCGCAATTCGACAACCCTAAGGACGATAGACCACCACTGGATTTCTGCCCGGACTTGATGCTCGCTTTGGGATAAGCGGCACAAAGCAACAGTTAACGCGGAAACAAAAAGGTAATTGCCGCACGAAACCCCCAACCCTCAGGACCATTCCTGGCACTGTCAGCCCAGTAACGTGGTCCGGCCTGGACGGTAATCGGGTGTCCCCCAATCTTCATCAACTGGGTAACAGTAATGTTTATCGGGACAGACCACTCACTTGACCGCCAGTTATAGCTCGACTCGCTGTTAACTCCATATGTCGTCAATTGACTGGTCGTGTAGGAGAGGAACGGTTGCAGGAAGGTTTGATTGACCTTGTCCTTGTCATCTGGCGGGCTACCTTCAAGCCCCCAGAGATGATTGGCGAGAATGCCGTGCGTCCAGCCGTTGGCTTGCTTGAGCGCGACGATCGTGGGCCCGGCCGCCCATTGCTCGCTGCTCAGCAGTTCATCACTGCCGGTTGGAATCAGCAGAGCAGGGCCTGCGCCCACTATCCATCCGCTGTCGGTAGCTTTTTTTGGTGAAAAGAAAAAGCTTTGGGTGACGTCTCCCATGCCGGACTTGTCGGCCGCGCCACCTGCAGCAAAGCCGTGTTGATCGATCACTGGCAGGATTGTTCGGGAGATCAGATTCCAGTTTTCGTTCAGTGTGAACGGCAGCACCGGCTGAATGTTGGTGACGCTTTGTATTCCGTTTCGGCTGGGTCCTGCATGTTGATCCCAGTTGTATTGCACGGGCAGGCTATACATTGCGGCGACGGGGTTAAGCGCTTGTTTGGCAAGTTCGGCGGAGTCTGCTGCGTAGGTCACACCGCTGTGTAGTAACGCCAAGGTCAGCGGCAAAATCAATTGAGGCGGCTTGGACATTACGGTCTCCCTGGTAGGTGAAGTATCGACTTGTTTGCCCGATGTTTTTTATCTTCAGCCAGCATAGTGAGCGAATTCTTATTCGTCGCTTTTCACCGCATGTTGCGGGCGCTCCAAAGTTTTAAAGAGCTCGATCTTCTGATCTGACAACCTTTCATCGCTGAACTACGCTGGCTAACGAATCCACCTTCGACACTTGGGCGTAAGGAAACAGGCGCATGCGAAACAGGCTGCTGGCGGTATCGATGGTGGTGTGTTCAGCGCTATGGAGCGGGCTCGGCTGGGCCGCCGAAGAAGCGACAAAGTCTACCGACGAGGCGGTTGAGCTTAAGATTGCCAACCGCAGCATCATGCTGTTTCGCGCGACGATACTGGGTGAGGCGCCAGCCTCGCGGGTCAAGCGAGCGAAGATGGTCATCAATGAAGCGCTGGATGAGGCAGATGATCTGACGGTCACCGTTGACCCGATCCAGGACAGCTATTTGGTGCTGGTCGGCGCCAAACGTGCGTTTATCGTTGCCCCCAAGGATATTGACGCGCTGGCCTATTCCTCGGTGCAACAAGCCGCCGAAGGTGCCGCCGAGAAGTTGCGCCAGGTGGTCTACGAAACCCACGAGGCGCGTAGTCTCGACTTGATTCTGCGCTCGTTGGCACTGGCAGCTCTCGCCACGCTGATTTACCTCGCGCTGCTTTGGTGCCTGGCGTATTTGCGTCGAAAACTGCTGGCAAAACTGCCTGAACTGATGGATCGCCACACCCAGGCCCTGAAGGTCGGCCGGGTGCAACTGATCGACTCTAACTTCCTTTATCCACTGGTCAGCCGTTTCCTGTTGCTGCTGCGCTGGCTGGTGATTCTGCTGCTGACCTATGAGTGGCTGGGCTTTGTCCTGTCGCGGTTTCCCTACACCCGGCCATGGGGTGAAAGCCTCAACAACTACCTGTTCGAACTGGCCGGTTACTTACTGCAAGGCATTGTCGGGGCAATTCCCGGGCTGGGCGTGGCACTGGCGATTTTCTTTATCGCCCGTGGCGTCATCGCGTTTACCCGACGCATCCTGCGGCGCATGGCGATGCCGGGCACGTTCAGCTGGCTCACTCATGAAACCCTGCAACCGACCCAACGGCTGACGGCGCTGGCGGTCTGGCTGTTTGCCCTGGCGATGGCCTATCCGTATCTGCCAGGGGCCGGCACCGATGCATTCAAAGGCTTGTCGGTGCTGATCGGCCTGATGATTTCCCTCGGCGCGACCAGCGTTGTCGGACAGGCAGCCGCCGGCTTGATCCTGACCTACACGCGCACTTTGCGCCCCGGCGAGTTCGTCAGGATCGGCGAGTACGAAGGCACCGTCACCGATCTGGGCATGTTCACAACCCGGATTCGCACCGGCCTGGGTGAAGTGCTGACACTGCCCAATTCAATGATCACCGGTACCGTCACCAAAAACTACTCGCGCACCGTACAAGGCCCGGGTTATGTCGTCGACACGGTGGTGACGATCGGCTACGACACACCCTGGCGTCAGGTCGAAGCAATGCTGCTGGAAGCCGCGAAGCGCACACCGGGCATTCTCGAAGAGCCGCCGGCGCAGGTGTTCCAGACTGCTCTGTCGGATTTCTATCCCGAATACCGCCTGGTCGCCCAAGCGATCCCGAGCCAGCCACGTCCGCGCGCGGTGCTGCTGAGCATGCTTCACGCCAATATTCAGGACGTGTTCAACGAGTACGGCGTGCAGATCATGTCGCCGCACTATTTGGGCGATCCACAGAGCGAGAAAAGGGTGCCAAGGGAAAATTGGTACACGGCACCCGCGCAAAAACCGAAGGATCAGTGAACGCCGCTCAAAGGAGTCCGCCCCATGCTCGAATTCATCCTGCACGCCTTGCGCACCGATCCGGAAATCGCAGTGTTCCTGGCCATTGCCCTAGGCGTTTTTGTCGGTCGGATTCACATCGGCAGTTTTCACCTCGGCTCAGTGGCCGGCGCGTTGCTGATGGGCTTGCTGATCGGGCAGATCGGTCTGGAAGTGCCGGCGGGCCTGAAATCGGTGTTTTTCGTGATGTTCATCTATGCCGTCGGTTTCAAGAGTGGCCCGGAGTTTTTCGGCAGCCTCAATCGCGGCACTCTGAAACTGGTGCTGCTCTCGGTGGTGCTGTGTGCCACCGCGTTGGGGGCGATTCTGCTGATGTACTCGGTGTTCGATTTCGACGCCGGGTTTACCGCAGGCCTCGGTGCCGGTGCGCTGACCGACACGGCGATCATGGGCACCGCGACCAGCGCGATTAACCAACTGACGATTGATCCCGCAGCCAAGGCCGAACTCAACAGCCACATGGCAATTGCCTACGCCATTACCTATTTGTTCGGCACCATTGGCCTGATCGTGTTTGTCGGCAGTATTGCGCCGAAGCTGCTCGGGGTGAATCTGCGCGAATCGGCGCGTGAACTGGAGCTGGAACTGGGCATCGCCAAGGAAGAAGAGGCGATCACCGTGCCCTACACGCGCATGGTCGTGCGGGCTCACCAAGTGGCGAGCAATGGTCAGGCGGATGGCCAGCGCATCATCGATTTTGAAAAACTGCATGACTCATTGACCGTTGAGCGCGTGGTTCGGGCCGGGCAGATCATCGAACGCGATGAAAACCTGGTACTCATGGCCGGCGATATCCTTGGCGTATACGCGTTGCGCGATGCCGTGGGCACACTGAGCCATTGGGTCGGCCCGGAAATCGATCACCCCGAGTCGCTGTCATTCCCCACGCGGGAAGTGGACGTCGTCCTGACGTCGGCAGAGTTTGCCGGCAAGACCATCCATGAAGCGAAAACCCGGCTGGCCAGCGATGGACGCCTGGGCTGTTTCGTCAACACCATCTGCCGCCAGGGCTACGAACTGCCCCTGCTGCCCAACACCGTGCTGCGCCGGGGCGACGTATTGACGCTGACCGGGCGCACTGCCAGTGTCGAGGCGATTGCCAAACGCTTGGGGCGGATCCGCAAGAACAACTACAAAAGCGATATCGCCATGCACACGCTGGGCATGGTGCTTGGCTCACTGCTGGGATTGCTCTCGACCCATGTCGGCATGATTCCGGTGGAGCTGGGCATCGGCGGCGGGGTGCTGGTCGCCGCGCTGGTGATTGGCTGGTACAACTCGCGCCACCCGGAAATCGGCGCGTTGCCGCCGGCAGCGCAATGGGCGTTTTCCGAGTTTGGCCTGACGGCGTTTGGCGCCGTGGTCGGTTTGCTCGCCGGGCCGGCGGCGTTTGCCGCAATGAAAGAGCAGGGCCTGGCACTGTTGCTGTCCGGGGCCGTGGTGACGATTGTGCCGCCACTGGTGGCGCTGTACTTCGGTCGCTATGTGCTGCGCTTGCACCCGATGATCCTGTTTGGCGCCTTGGCGGGTGCGCAGACCGAGGCAGCGTCGATGAACAAGATCATCGAGCAGTCCGGGAGTAACACCCCGGTGATCGGGTTCACTGTGTGCTATGCGATTTCCAATGTGCTGCTGGCCGTGTGCGGGCCGATTATCGTATTTGTCGTTGCTGGCTAGACGGTATTGTCAGAAGCCGCTTTCGCGCATCAATACCGCCAGTACGTGCGTCGCACCGTCGGCGAGCACGCTGCGGCGCTCCCCCTCAATCTTCAGATGCCCACGGGTTTCGCGCAGGCTCGGTAGCGGCTCATCGAGCTGAATCAGCACCTGAAACAGCGCGTTGCTCGGAATCAGCGCAGGTTCGGCACTGGTCGTCGGCACGGGTCCGCCAAAACGTGATGACAACATGCGATGCGACAGCTGACTGGCGCGGGTGCTGCCGATCTGCACGACACGGCCGGACAGTGGCGTGGTCTGGCCATCCGCATAGAAACGAACGTGATCGCCGGTGGCCATGCGGTGCACCTGGTCCTGGGCGACATAAGCGTCGACCTGCCAACTGCGCGGATCAATCAGCATACCCAATGCCTCCTGACGGCCGACCCATTGCCCGGCTTTCCAGTCTGGATTGACGTCGAGCCATACCCCGGCAAACGGTGTCTGCAGGTTGAGTCGGGCGATCTCCGAGCGGGCAGCGCGAGCTTCTTCGAATTGCACGTTGAGGCGCTGGCGAGTCACGGCGTCTTCCGCCAGGCCGCCGGGATCGGCGATCAGCCCGGACAGCCGCGCCTCATAGCTGCGCGCACTGGCTTCGCTGGTATGCAGACGCGAGGCGATATCCGGCTCGTCCAGGGTGATCAGCGTTTCCCCAGCCTTGACCGGGCCCTGCGGGTGAATCGATTGCAGGCGCGCCGGGTAGGGCGCATACACGCGCAACTGGTGCTCGGCCCGGGCCACGCCGACTGCATCGATCTGTGTGCGCCATGGCATCGCCAGCCCCAGCAGTATCAACAGCAGCAGCGCGTAAAACGTCACCTTGCGCCGGCTGGGAATTGCCGCGCGGTTTTTCCACCAGTGTCCCAGTTCGCGCATCACCGGCATTGCGATAAACCACGACAGTTCGACCATGAACAGGAAAATCCCCAGCACCTTGAAAAAGAACAGATAGACCGCCAGCGCGATCCCCAGAAACAATACCAAGCGATATAACCAGGTGATGATCGCGAAAGTCACCAGCAAACGCCGCTGGCCGGTTGGAAACTCCTCCGGCCACTCCTCCTGCAAGCCCAGCAGATTGCGCCGCAGGGTTACGCGAGCCAGTGCCGAGGCGCGTTCGTGCAGGTTGGGGAAATCGAGCAGGTCGGAAAGAATGAAGTACCCGTCGAAGCGCATGAACGGGCTGGCATTCAGCGCCAGTGACAGCAACCAACTGGTGGTCGCCAGATAGAGCAGGGCGTTGCGCAAAGCACCGGGATCACACAAGGCCCAACCCAGCGTGGAGATTCCGGCCAGCGACAGTTCGGTCACAATCCCTGCCGAGGCAATCGCCAAGCGTTGCCGCGAGCGGCTGAGTTTCCAGCTCTCACCGGTGTCGGTGTAGAGCATCGGCCACATCACTACGAACGCAATGCCCATGTGCCCGACGCGCAAGCCCAAACGCGTGGCGACCAGTGCATGGCCAAGTTCATGCAGAGTTTTGGCGACGATCAACGCGAGGGCGAAACTGAACAGGCCTTCGGTGGAAAACGACTCGACCACGGCGCTGGTGAAAACGTCCCACTGCTGCAAGACCAGAATAATACCCAGCACGCTGAGACTCAGTACCAGCATCCCTGTCAGTGGATGAAACAACCAGCCCAATGCGCGCGCGAGATGCTGCAGTGGCTTCTGCGGGCGCAGCAACGGTATACGGAAAAACAGGTAGTGATGCAGCCACCAGCGCCAGGTCAGCCAGCCACCTTCTTCGCCTTTGGCTTTGAGGCGTTCCAGTGCCGCCGGGCCTGAGCGCAATAATTGATGCTGTTCGAGAAACTGGCGAAAATCCAGTACCTGCTCGACATCAGGCCGCAGCGCCGTGCCTTCGGCAATCTGCTCGCTGATCTTGCGCGGTGACTGGCCCCAGCGCAGCAGGCACTCGAACTCGAGCCAGCCGATGCGGTAAAAGCGGTTTATTACCGTGTCTTGAATCACCCACGCCGGTTCACCATTGCTGCCGTGGGCTGCTTCGCTCAGGCGCAAGTCTTCGCGCAGTGGCGGGACGGGCAGATCGGCCGGGTCGAGCATTACCAACCGCTCCAGGCGCGCAGCGTCGCCAAAGGCCGGCGCAGCAGGTAATAACCGAGCATGACTCGCCCGCCGTAGATTTTCGCCGTGCCGTGCAGGCCGAGGCGCGCGTGTTCCGGGGCGCCTTCGATGCTGGCGAGCAAGCGATAGGCGACCACGCCGTCATCGCCGGGACGCGCCTGATAACTGGTTTCGAGGATTTCGCCTTTGAGCGGCGTCAGCGGATACGCGGTCAGGAACAGCGTGACTTCGGCGCCCGGCTCCAGCGCGATAGCATCGGCCACCGCCAGTTGGATCAGCATCGCCGGTTGTGTCGGATCAGCCACTTGCATGATGCGTTCGCCAGTCACCACTGGTTTGCCCAGCCAGTCGTTGGGGTCGCTGAACACTGCGACGCCGCTGCGCGGAGACAAAACCTGTGTGCGCTTGAGCTGCGCCTGCACGGCGGCCAATTCCGCCCGGCGTTGCTGCGCGCGACCGGCCAGCAAGGTCAGTTCGCTTTTGCTTTGCGAGTTATCGAACGCCCGCTGACTGGCGGCCTGCAACTCGGCATCGGCCACCGCGACTTCCTTGCCGAGTACTTCGGCGCGGCTGCGCAGGGTGGTTTCGTCGAGCGAGAACAGCGGCGTGCCAGCGTCGACCGGTTGATTCGGCCGGACTTGAATTTTTTCAATTACACCGTCGATCGGCGAACTGATGATCTGCGCCTGGCGCGAGACGATTTCGGTTGGCGCCAACGCGGTTTGCCGCACCGGCAACAACAGCAGGGCGCCCATCACGATCAACGCCAGCAACAGCTGTTTGCGATTCGGCCGCCAGCGACTGAAACGCTTGCGCCGGGTCAGCGCCGACCAGCAATACGCCCAAGTGCTGACCAGCCCCTTGAGGTGTTGCCACAACACGGTCGGCGGTTCCTGCTCCAGCAAAATGATCAGCATTCCCAGCCGCTGGTCATCGCGATCCTGCACCGGCACGCACCATAGCCCGGCCGGCCACCATTCGTTCCAGCCTTCGGCGATATCGGCCGGTGGCTTAGCTGCTTCCTGCGAGAGCCAGACCGGTTCACCATCAGGCACCTGCGCCGCCACCCAGCGACTGGCGCGGCGTAACCACACCAGATACGGCGAGTCCTCGCTGGGCCGCGACAGGCCCGAGACGTTCAACAGTTCCAGTGATGATTCACGCTGGGCAAATACCAGTGCCTGATGAAACTGCAGCAACGGGTACAAGTCGTTGGCCATGCTGAACGCCAGCGCATTCAGCGAGTCGGCGGCCATGGCTTTGTCGCGCAGTGCATCAAGCTCCAGCAGCAGGTGAGGGTGAGGCAGCGGCTCGTTCATTGTCATGGGTGAGCAGCTTGATCGAACTGTGCAGTGCCGCTCATGCCGGCCATCAGATCCGGGTATTTGTTGTCGAGTCGCGCTTCCAGTTCGACGGTTTGCGCCACCGCATCGACGCGTGAGTTGATACCGCTGACGTGGGCCGGATAGGTCTTGCCGGTTTCATGGATGCTGACTTGCAGTGGCAGGCCAGGCTTGAGGTCTTTCAACAAATTGGACGGCACGTTGAGGCGCACTTTGAGCGCGCCGTCACTGACCAGATCAAATAGTGGAGTGCCCGCCGCTACGGTCTGGTAAGGCTTCACATACACTTTGGCGACGCGCCCGGAAAACGGCGCAAGTACCTGACAATAACTGCTCTGCGCCGCGCCCATCGCCCGCGCACCGTCAGCCTTCTGCACCTCGGTATTGGCCATCGATACTTCGATATCGCCAACGGCATTGAGCTGACGCAATTGTTGTTTCGCTTGCAGATTCTGTTTGGCCATCGCCAGTTCGGCGGCGGCGACTTTGGCGCGGGCTTCGGCTTCATTGCAGTTGAAGCGGGCGAGCACGGCGGACTTGGCGACCTGTTCACCAAAACCCGTTTTCAGTTCGCCCAACGTACCGGCCATCTGGCTGGACAGGGTGGTTTCAAGTTCGGCGGCGAGTAATACGCGTATTGCGCTGGCACTTTCCAGTATGGGAGCAGAAGGACTCTCTTCGGCGTGGACCGGCAGGATCAGACAGGCCAACAGCAGGGCCCCGAAACGGGACTCAAGGGCGATTTTGCGCATTCGGCGTTCCTTGCGAAGTGGCGGCGAGCAGGCGTTGCTGTTCTTGTTCATTCAAGGTGCGCTGGATTTCCCGGGCCAGGGTTTTGATGTCGTGTTGTTGAATTTCTTTGGGCAATACGTCGAGGCCCACCGAGTTGTACATCCGCCCCCATGCTGCCTGGGCGCTGGAAAACGCCGCTTCACGCTGATAACGCGAGAGCAGATAACGTCCCTCGGAGCGGATCACTTCCAGTTCCGAACCCAGCGCACCGGTCTTGGCGGCTTGCGCGTAGTCGAGCAGACTGCGGTCGACGCGCAGGCTGTCTTCGGCGAACTCGACTTCCTGACGCGCGAGTTGATAGCGCAGGGTGCCGACCCGCACTTGCGTGAGAATCGCCATCGACAGCGCCACGCGACGGGTGTCGTCGGTTTCGCTCTGGGATTTCTCGGCGGCGTTCAGCGAAGGCAATTGCAGCAGGCGGATCAGGTTCATCGACACTTGCAGGCCGGTGCTCATCCAGTCGTTGTTGTAGAGGTATTTGTTGGAGTCGTATTTGTAGCCGAAATCGACGCTGACATTCGGCCACAGCTGCGCTTTGGCGATCTCCAGATCCTTTTGGTTAACCCGTTTGCGATACCACTCTTCCATGATTTCCGGGCGGTTCTCCAGCGACAACTGTTCCAGTCGCGCCATGCTTTGCCGCACCTCTGGCAAAGCTGGATCAGCCGTGTCGGCGAGAATCATTTTCGAACCTGGCGGCAGCGACATCAGCGCCGACAGTTCGGCCTGGGCGAATTCCAGATCCTGGCGGCGCACGGTCAGCAGGTAGATCGAGTCGAGGAGGGCGCGTTGGTAAGCGAGGATTTCCTGACGCGGCAGCAGGCCACGGGTTTCGGCCTCACGAGCCGAAGTCAGCGCGGTGTGGGTGCGCATCAGCAATTTGTCGACTTCGGGCATCAGACGTTGGGCGCCAAGAGCACGCCAATAGGCATTGCGCACGTCCTGCAGAACATTCTGCGCAACCTTGCGCCGACGCTCTTCGGCCATCAGGATCTGATCGGATTTCTGCTGGGTGCGGTAATAAGCGACGCCGAAATCCAGCAGACTCCAGCTCAGACCCAAACCGTACACTTCTCGATAGCGCTCTTCGGAGGTCGACGGACGCAAGCTGACCTGGCGGTCTTCGATGCCGATCGAGGTGCCGCCGGAATCGTTGTCACGGCCAGCGTAACCGGCCGAGGCGACCAGGCGCGGGAGCATCTCGTGACTGGATACGTCGCGCAGGTCCGAGGCCAGGGCACTTTCCATCAGCTTCAGGCGGTAGTCGAGGTTGTATTTCAGTGCGCGGGCGGCGGCTTCGTAGAAAGTGATCGGTGCGGTAACCGGCTCCTGGCCGGAATACATGCGTGACTGGTCGGCAATGATCCGTTGGCGGTTTTCTTCGTCGGTGGAGGGTTTCGGCTCCGTTGACGAGCAAGCACTGAGCAACAGTGCAGAAGCGATGGCGGTACTGAGAAGCCGGGTCGCATGTAGTCGCATGTTCATTCCTTTGTATTCTTCGAATTTATTCTGTTCGACTGTTTGCACCGTCACGGTTTGCCGGCCGCATCCGCTGGGCCGCATCGCGCAATTGCGCGCTGAAACCTTTGGCTGACGGTTTTCCACTGTCTTTTTCAGACGGCACCGGCCCATCGGTCAGATCCGCCGGGATCAAGGTGAACAGCGATGGATCGCTCAACAAACCATCGGCACTCAGGCTGGTACGGCCCTGACGCCCCTGAATCCAGAGTAGGTCAAGTTCGCTGTCGAGACGGCTTTCGCGCACCGCCTGCGCAACGAATTGCCCTGGCACCAGCCCCAGGCCATTGGCCAGCGACTCACTCGGGAACTCACCCACCGATGCCAGACGCAGTCTGCTACCGTCCACCCCCATGGCCGTCATTTCGGATACGGCAGCCGCGCGCTCGACCACCGGGGTGACGAAAACCGCCGGTTGTGGATCGGGAATCAGCAGGTTACGGTTCTGACTGCTGTTATCTCGCTCGAAGAAATTGCCGCCGGGTGCAGGAATGAAGGGCGTGGCGATGTCGAGCGTGATCAGCAGTTCGGCCTGGTCACTGGCGCCGTTGCGGTCATTGATGGTGTAGGTGAACACGTCTCGCAGGATTTGCCCCAGGCCAGCGGCGGCCAGCACAGCCGGGTTGTTCTGGTCGATGGTGTAGGTGTAGCTACCATCGGCGTTCAACACCAGCGTGCCGTACAGACCGATGATCGGCTGACCAATGACGCCAGCACTGCCGGACTCCGCCTCGGCACCGGTGCGCACACCGACCACTACCAGGTTGTCATTGGCGTCGACGTCGCCATCGTTGGGCAGCACGTTGCCGGTGCTTTGCGGTGCGGGAGCCTGATCGCTGGCGAAACCGCTGTCGTTCTGCGCGACCGGCGCGTCGTTGGCACCCTGGATCACCACGGTCAGGCGCGCATCGGAGGTCGCGCCGGCGGTGTCGATCATGCGATAGGTGAAGGTTTCGCTGAGCGTTTCACCGGCAGTACGCAACGCCTGGACCAGCGGATTGTTGTTATCGATGACATAGGTGTAGCTACCGTCTGCGTTCAGCGTCAGTTGCCCGTACAAACCGATCAACACTTGCCCGGCGCCGGTCGACTGGCCGGCCTGATTGCTCACGCCCTGCACCTGTTTGCTTTCGCCATTGGCGATGCTGTCGACGTCCGTATCGTTGTCCAGCACATTGCCAATGGCATTGCTGCCCGCCGTGCCATTGTTGACGCCGCCGGCCTCAACGGCAGTCGCGTTGTCGTCGATGGCAACCGGGGTGTCGTTGCGGCCATCGACGGTGATGCGCAACTCGGCAATGCTGGTGTCGCCCCAGCGGTCGACGATGGTGTAGCTGAAGACTTCGTTGAGGGTCTGGCCACTTTGGCGCAGCGCCTGCACGACAGCGAGGCTGTTGTCGACGGTGTAGGTATAGCTGCCGTCGGCATTGATCAGCAGATCGCCGTACAAACCGCGCAATGATGTGCCGACGCTACCCACCGTGCCGATATTGTTGATGCTGTCGGTGCGGATGCCGATCACAGACAGCGGATCGCTTTCTGCATCGGTATCGTTGCTCAGGACATTGCCGCTTGGGTCGATCCCCGGCTCGGTATTGTTGCTGCCGCCAGCCTCGACCGCTGTTGCGGTGTCAGTGTTGGCCTCAGGCGCCAGGTTGCGGCCGCGGATGATGACGTTGATTTGCGCCAGATCGTTTTGCCCGCCCCGGTCGGTGACCTGATAGGTGAAGCGTTCGTTGAGAAACTGCAGTGGCCCCAGTGCCAGGACCGCCGCATTGCTGGAGTCGAGGTTGTAGGTGAAGCTGCCATCGGCGCCGATGATCAGTTGCCCGTAGAGCCCGTTGATCAGCGTGCCATTGCTGTTGTTGGTGCCGGCGTTGACCCCGGCCAGGGTGCCGCCGGCGGCTTCGGTACCGAAGCGAATACCGGTGACGGTCTTGCTGTCACCCTGATCGACGTCGGTGTCGTTGGGCAGCACATTGCTGCTCGGATTGACGCCATTGCCATTGCCGTTATCAGCCACGGCCAGCACGGTATCGTTGGCCGCCACTGGCGCATCCCATGCGCCGTCGATGCGAATACTTAACTGTGCGGTGTCGGTCGCACCGGCAATGTCGCGCATGCGATAGGTGAAGGTTTCCACCAGCGAGTCGCCGACTTTCAACGCCTGAACCGCCGCCAGCGTGTTGTTGATCACGTAGCTGTAGGTGCCGTCGGTATTGATGATCAGCGTGCCGTACAAACCGTTGAAGGTTTGCGCGCCACCGACGGTCGTGAACGTACCGCCAGCGGCTTCACCGCCGGTACGAATACCGGTCAACAGTTTGCCGTCATTGGCATCGACATCGGCGTCGTTGGTCAGGACATTGCCGCTCGGACTCACCCCCGGCGTGCCGTTGAAGGTGCCGCCCGCTTCGACCGCCACGGCACTGTCGTCGGCGGCGATCGGGTTGTCGTTGGCACCGCGAATAGTGATGGTCAGTGTTGCGGTGCTGGTCGCACCGGCGAGGTCGCGGATCTGATAAGTGAAGGTTTCTGTCAGGGTCTGGGCATTGGTGCGCAGCGCCTGGACCAGTGCGTTGCTGTTATCGACCAGATAGCTGTAGCTGCCGTCGGCGTTCAGGGTCAGTTGGCCATAAGCGCCGTTGAAGCCGCTGCCGATGACGCCGACCGAGGCGCCCTGATTGACGGCGATGACGCTGAGCGCTTCGCCGTTAGCGTCGACATCAGTGTCATTGCTCAGCACATTACCGCTCGGATTGGTGCCTGGCGTGGTGTTGTTCAGGCCTCCGGCTTCGGTCGCCGTGTTGATATCGTCTTGCGCGACCGGGGTGTCGTTGCGGCCTTGAATATTGATGTTCAGCGTAGCGCGATCGGTTGCCCCGGCCGCATCGATCACCTCGTAACAGAACGAGTCGAGCAGGCTGTTGCCGGCGCGCAAGGCCTGGACGGCCGCCATGCTGTTGTCGAGGCGATAGCTGTAGCTGCCGTCGGTATTCAGCGTCAGCCAGCCATAGGTGCCACGCAATTGCGCACCCAGCGTGCCGGCGGTTCCGCTGCCCGATTCGGTGCCGGTGCGCACCGACGACACCGCGCGGGTTTCGCCATAGGCCTGGTCGGGCAGATCAGCCGGAACTTCGCCGCCGTCCACGTCGGTGTCGTTGGTCAACACGTTGCCGGTGGGATCCTGGCCCGGCTGGCTGTTGTTCAAGCCACCGGCTTCGATCGCTGTGCCTGAGTCGTCACCCGCTACCGGGTTATCGTTTTGCCCGCGAATCAGCACGATGATTTCGGCAGTGTCGATTTCTGGCGTCGCATTGCCATCGCTCACCGTGTAGGTGAAGCGTTCCGAAAGCAGGTCGCTGCTGCGGCGCAATGCCTGCACATCGAGGTTGTTGTTGTCGACCACATAGGTGTAGCTGCCGTCGGGAAAAATCGTCAGCGTGCCATAGAGCCCGGCGATCACCGTGCCGCCGACATTCACTGCCACCGGCGTCCCCGGATCGCCAGTGGCTCCGGATCTGATCAGTGTGACTGTCAGCGGATCACCGTCGGGATCGGTGTCATTGGCTGTCACGTCGCCTGACGGATTGACGCCCGGCGTGGCGTTGCCAACACCGCCCTGTTCGGTAGCGATGGCAATTACGTTTTGCGCCACGGGTGGATCGTTGACGCCGCGCACGGTAATCACCAGTTGCGCAGTGTCGGTCAGCCCGGTGGTATCGGTGACACGATAAGTGAAGAACTCGGTCAGAGTCTGACCTGACGCCAATGCCTGAACCGCAGCGTTGGTACTGTCGACGTCATAGAAGAACGAGCCGTCGGCGCCGATGCGCAGAGTGCCATAGAGGCCGACCACCACGGTGCCGTTGGCCGACGTGGTGCCTGTGGCGACGCCGCTGAGCACATCGACAGCGGGGTTGTAGCTGGCTTCGCTTTTGTTGATCACGCCGTTGACCAGCAATTGGCTGCTGGGCTGGTCATTGGTATCGACGTCCTGATCGACGCCGTTGCCACCCGGTTGAGTGATCGTGCCGGGGCGACTCGGGAACTGCACGACGTTGCCGCTCGGATTGCTTTCCGAGGCATTACCGTTGGTGGAGGCTGCTTGCGCGGTAGCGGCGTCGTCGCTGGCCAGCGGATTGTCGTTGGCACCCTGAATCACAATGCGCAATTGCGCGACGTCGTTCAGGCCACCAGTGTCGGTGAGCCGATAGCTGAAAAACTCCACCAACTGCTGGCCGGCACTCAAGCGTTGCACGGTGTCGTTGGCGTTATTGACGACGTAGCGATAAGTGCCGTCGGGGTTGATCGTCAGCGTGCCATAGAGGCCCGACACCACAGTGGCGGCGCTGACATTGGTGAAGTCGCCAGTGCCTGCTTCAGCCACCGGCCGCACGCCGGTCACACTGCGGGTTTCGCCGTTGGCAGCGCTGTCGACGTCAGTGTCGTTGGTCAACACATTACCGGTGGCGTCGCTGCCCAGAGTGCCGTTGTTGACGCCACCAGCCTCAACCGCAACGCCGTCGTCATCGACCCCCTGCGGCGTGTCGTTGGCGCCTTGAATGGTCACGGTCAATGTGGCGGTCGAGCTCGCCCCGGCAAGGTCGGCGAGGACGTAGTTGAAGGTGTCCTGCAAGGTCTGGCCGGAAAGGCGCAGCGCCTGCACGGCCGCGTTGCTGTTATCGACCACATATTGGTAGGTGCCATTGCTGCTGATGACCAACTGACCGTAGAGCCCGTTGATCACGGTGACACCGGCCAGCGGTATCTGTGCGCCAGCGCCTGGGGCGACGGATACGACCAGCAGTTGATCGGCATTGGTGGCGATGTCGACGTCGGTGTCGTTGCTCAGCACATTGCCGCGTGGGTCGATGCCGGCGGAGGCATTGTTATTGCCGCCCGCTTCGAGCGCCGTGGCGGCGTCGTTGACGCCCACCGGAGTGTCGTTGACCGCCGCGAGGATGATTTGCAGGGTATCGTAGTCGGTCAGGGCATCGGCGCCAGTGCCGGGGATGCCGTCGCCATCGGCATCACCGTAGTTGCCAAGGTCATTGCTGAGCACTGTCAGGGTGTCGGTGCCGTTGAAGTTGGCGTTGCCCAGATAGCGCAGGCTGACCAGCGCCGTATTGATGTCGGCAAGGTTGCCGGTCAGTGTCAGGGTGGCGGTATTGGCGCCTGTGACGGTGACCCCGGGCACTGTCGCACCGAGGAACAACGTGCCTTGGGTGACTGTAAGGATGACACTGACCGCACGGTCGTTGACGTTCGGATCCCGGTCGGCATCAAGGTCGGCAACACTGATGCCACCGATACTCAGCACCACATCTTCCTGACCGTTCTGCGTGCCGGGGAGGGTGTTGACCGGTGCGTCGTTGAGCTCGACGTAACCGGCATTCGCGCTTTGCGTGTCGGCGTCACCGAGGGTGATGGTGATCTGACCGAGGGTGCCGGCATCGCTGTCGACCCGAACGCGCAAATCGCCCAGCGGTTGCGGATAACTGACCAGCCCGGCGGGTACGTCGATGCGGAATACGCCCAGCGGCAAAACGCCAAAGCGGTATTGGCCGTTGGCGTCGGTCACGGTGGTGAATTGCAGGTTGTCGGCGCTGGTGTCGAGCAAGCCGTCGGCGCCGGCCCAGGTCAGGGTCACGGTTTGCCCGGCCAGCCCGGCCCCGTCCGGCGTGGTGCTGGCGGTCGGGCTGGCGGTGTCGTTCCACAAGGTGCCGGTGATGACGCCGAGACCGGCGTTGTCACGCAAAATGTACTGGTTCGGGCCCACGGTGCTGCCGGTCCGTTCGCCCGTGGCGCTGCCGTCAACCCCGACGCTGTCGCCGCCCCAACTGGTGAAATCCTCGGGCAGGCTGCTCCAGGTCAGCGTCGCGTTGCTGCTGGCGACGATGCTTGAGTTGGGCAGATCGACCGAGTAACGCACCTGGATCTGCGCGCCGATATCCAGTTGGTCAAAGTTGACACTCAAACCGCCAGAGGTGCTGAAAGTGATCCCGGCCGGAAGGTTGCCCGGGCCATATGTGACGCCATTGATGCTCACGCTCAGCAGCATGTAATTACTGCCGCCGGCAAAGCTGTCGCTGACTTGCGCATCGAACGCCGGCAGACCGCCGTTTTGGGTAAAGCTCAATTGCACCGTGGCGTTGCCGGTCGTTCCGCTCGGGTTCGGATTGAACGTGACGATCTGTTTTTCGAGGCCGCTGAAGCTCGGTTCGACCACGCGCTCGAACACCGTGTCACTGACCGCACGCCCGGCACCGTTGACGATTTCCTGCGCAGTCACCGCCAGTTGCGCACCGGCAATATTGGCGGCGATGTTGGTCACCCGCACGTTGAATTCGATGGAAATGCCTTCGAGGTCGTCATCGTCGCCATTGCCGTTGACCACATTGCCGAGGTTGAACGTCACCACCTGGCTGCCGTCGGGGTTGGTAATGATGGTCAGTCGGTTTGGATCGAAAACGCCCTGCGGCGCCAGTCCGGAGAGATCCGAGGTGATCGGCAATGCCTCCGGGCTGTTCTCGTTACCGTTGATGTTGAGCGTGCCGCCGACGATGAGGTTGGCGTCACTGGTCAACCCGCCGTTGGAAATGAACGCGATGCGCAATGCGTTGACCAGCGCATCCGGCGAGATGAACTGCAAGCCGTTGGCCAGGGTGATCTGCACCTGATAATTGGGGTTGTTGCCCTCGGGCACCAGTACCACCACGCGATAGCGAATCACTTCGCCGACGGTCACTTGCTCGACCGCCCCCGTGGTCGGGTTGGGAGCAGCGGTGTCCGGCAGACCGCCGACACGGGAGATCTCGATGGCCTGGGCCACGGGAATCAGCAGGGTCGAGAGGTTACGGTAATCGTTGAGCGTGCCGCCATTGAGGGTGCCGTCGATACCGGTGCGTTCGCCGGCAATACCGCCGTCGAGGCTGGTCCACTGCACGCTGGCGACGTTGGCGATACTCGACAGCGCCGCCGCGCTGGCGTTGACCACGCCGCTCAGTTGCAGAACGATACTGCCGCCCTTGCTGATGTCGATATTGGCGCCAGTGGCGGTGCGCAACTGGCCCCCGACGATTTCGAAAGCGACGCCGCCGTTGTTGGTTGCACCATTCTGGTACAGCACGCCGACCAGCGTGACGTTACTCAACTGGGTGGGCAGGGTGTCGAGGAAACTGATGTCGAAGGCACTGAAATCACTGCTGCCATTGCCGTTGCTGATGGTGATATTGAACGTCACCGTGTCGCCTTCGTCATAACCACCAAGACCGGAGGTGGAGGTGATCACCTGATTGATTTGCAGGGTTGGCTCGCGCACGGTCACGGTTGGCTGGCCGCCGGTAAGGGCGACGTTGCGGTCGATGGCGACGACACCATTTGGCGTGTCGCTGTCAGGATCGCTGTAGACCAGTTGCGCGTTGTTTTGCAGCGAGACATTCGCCTGGTTGGCGATGACGTTGTTGGCCACCAGTTGCAGGCGAATCACGAACGTGTTGTTGCCGGTCTGGTTGTCCGCCGACACGCTGGAGACGCTGAACGTCCAGCGCCCGTCCACGCCATCGGCCCCTAGAGTGCCGCCAATCCCGGCGAAACCGCTGACCAGCACGTTGCCGGCGAAATCCGCGCCGAGCGCGCCGCTGCCGGTGCGGGTGGTGATGATCTGATAGCCCAGGCCGCCGTTGAAACTGGTATCCAGGCGCATGCCCGCTGGTATCAGGTCTTCGATGCGCAGGTTTTGTGTGGTGCCTTCCGGCAGGGTGATGACGATGTCGTAGCGCATGCTTTCGCCAATCACCAGATCGCTGCCGGTGGTGTGACTGGCGCTGGAATCGCCGGCATCCAGCGTGCCGTCGGCAAAGACCTTGTTGATCACTGGTGCGGCAACCAGTTGATTGGCCAGATCGGTGAGATCGGTAGGGGTGAAATCGTTGCCGCCGTTGACGCTGGCGTAATTGGTCAACGCAGCGCTGGTCTGCAAGTTGCGGCTGGCCTCGATAGTGGTGCTGACGACGACGTCATAACTGATGACCACTACATTGGCGCCGCTGGTATCGGCAGCCGTGCCGCTGCGCCCGGCGAGGAGGGAGGCCTGGCCGCCGGCATCGAGGAAGGTGATCTGGTTGCCGCTGACGCTGTAATCGGTGCCCGACACCAACAGGGTGCCGTCGCCGCGATAGATCTGCAGATTGGCCGCCGCCAGGCTGCCGCCGACAAAACTCAATCCGCCGGGCAGGGTAATGGTGGTGCTGACATCGAATGCGCCGCCGCCACCGGTATTCTCGATCGCAGTCACCAGGCGCAGTTGGTCAGCCCCGTCGATATTGCTGATATTGCCGTCCACGGCTGACAGATCGGTGATGCTGCCGTTGAACGGTACACCGCTGCTGCCCGGCGGATTCCAGCTGCCGGTGGTGCCAGTGACCGTGCCGTTGGAGCCGGACACTACGCCGTGCTTGATGCCCAGCACCGGTTCGGCCACGGAAACAATCGCCACCACGTCAGAGGAAATCAACGTGCGGTCGGAGAGGGTGGTCTGCTGTGTCGATTGGGCCAAAACGTCGAGGGATCGCTGATCGGCAAAGGGCTGATCGCCAACCCTCACGGTAAACCGGACGACGATCCGGCTGCCGGTGGTGGTGCTGGTCGCGAAGCTGCCGAAATCAAACACTATCGAGTTGCCATCGGCACTGGTCACGCTGATCACGCCGCCCGCATTGGTGTTGCCCGGGCCGAGCTGCCACTGGCCGACATCGCTGCCGGAACCCCAGGTCACCCCTGTGACATTGAACAGCGGCAATGGCAGATAAGCCGTGAGTTTGAATTGCTCGTAGTCGCCGGTGACCAGGTCATAGCTCAGTTCAAAGGTCACTTCATCGCCGGGCCGCAGCTCGCCGTTGCCCGGCGGTGTGCCGTTATTGACCTCGACCAGACTGATATCGACGTTGCTGGTGGGTACCACGCTGGTGGTCGCGGAGCCGTCGGTTTCGCTCTGCCCGGTGAGGTTGAACTGGTCAACCAGCAGCGTGCCGTCCACCGTGGCGGCGTTGCCCAGTTCATCGCCCTCGTTGATGTCCGGATGCGGATTGCCTGAAGGCGGTTTGTAGGTCTGGCCGACAATCGCCGAATAGCTCAGCACGGCAACTACTGCGCCTTGCAAAGTCTCATCGAAAGCCAGATCGCCGTTGAGCCAGCCCCGCCCATTGCTGAACGCATTGCGCAACGACTGGGCAATGTCGAACACCATCGAGGACGTGCCATCGGCATTGTTGACCACGCTGGTGACCAGTGTGATGGTCTGCACCACGCCGTTGATGGTCACGGTAAGCGTTGGGGTGCCGCTGAGGGTCTGACCGTCGCTGAGCTGATCGCGAATGACCAACTGGCCCTGATTGAAGAAGTCCTTGCCGAAGGCAAAGTAGTCGGAGATCGCCAGATTCAGGGTGTATTGCAGCGTATCGCCGGGGCTGATACCGGCGTGGCCGATGTCGGTCTGCATCGTCGCTGTTTTCAGCAGGGTGATCGACTTGGCGACGAACTGCGTGGTTTGACCGGTGCCGCTGAAATCAATGGTGGTGTTCGGCGCGGTGACATCGCGCGGGTCGAGTGGCACCCATTGCCCCGAAGCACTCGGCGCCCCAAGGGTCACGGTCACTGCATCGCCGGTTACCGGGTTAATGACGGGCTGGCCGTTGGCATCGACTTCGGGCACATAGAACGCCACCACCGTATCGGTCTTGCCGGAGAGGCTGGCGTACTCGACGGTAAACGAGTTGATGTAGACGTCGTTTGCCGCAATCAACACGGCGATTTGAGCCGCGCCCGTCACCACCGTGCCGTCGTGAAGGGTAATCGAAGTCACCCGCCCGCCGGCGCCAGGGGTGATGGAGTTGACCTGAATATTGTCTGGCAGCGGTTGGGTGATGACGACATTGGTCAGGGTCTGGCCCGGCGCCGGCGTCGCCGACAGGGTCAGCGTGCGCACGTAGTTGGGACCCGTGGCGGTTTCGCCCTCAGGGGCATTGATGATTTCGCTGACCGTGATGACTGTCGGATGCACCACGAATGCGGCGCTGCCTGCCTGAATCAGACTCGGGTCGTTGGTCGGGTTATCGAGCGCGTCATTGCCGAACTGGAAGCCACCGCTGGCGCGAATGGTCAGGTCAGGTGTGCCGTTGGAGAACGCCGTGTCAGCCAGGTTGCTCAGGCTGGCCGTGATCTGTACGCCAATCACCGGTTGTTGATTGGTAACGCTGGCGAATGGCAGGTCAATGACCACCAGTTTGTCGCCGGCGCGCAGGCCATAGGTCGCCGCGTTGATGATCAGAAAGTTGCCGTTGGCATCCTTCGCCAGCGGATGCGTGGCGTTGCCGTTGGCGTCGAAAGTAACCACGTGACTGGTCAGGGTTTGCCCGAGATACGTGGCGGAGATGAAATTGACGCCGTCATCGCCATCCCTGCCAGTCGATGGCATGGCCAGATTGATGAACGGGGCAAAACCGGTTTGTGTCGAGGTATTAGTGAAATTCACAGTGAATGTGAAGTTATCTCCCAACAGCACATCGCTGCCGCCGGTTGAGACCGCCGCAGTAGGTGCGGCATCGGCGAGCAAGCCGTTGAAACTCTCCATCGCAAGACCGCTGATGGCGATGCTCTTGTCGATATCGCCGACTCTGGTTTCCAGCGCCCAGTCGCCGCCGGCCTTACTACTGCCAGTGTCATTGCTGGAAGCGGCAACATCGGCGCCAGTCCACCGCGCCAGCTCACTGACCAGGGTTTGCCCGGCCGCACCGGCGCCAACATCGCAGCCATACAACTGGATATCGGCGTCCTGGGTAAGGTTGTTGCGCCATTGTTCAAGGGTTTTGCCCAGCGAGTCGATGTTGTCCGAGCTGATCGTGCGGTTGCCCAAAGTGAATTGCCCGGCCGCGCCGTGGGACATGACCTGAATCGAATCGACCTTGCCCAGTTGCGCGAGGGCGGCGGAGATTGCGGCGAGGCCATCCTCACCGACATTCACCACAATCGCGGTGACATTGCCGGGCAATTGCGCGAGCAACTGGTCACGGTTTTCGATGCGGCTGTCGATCACCAGCAGATTGCGCGCCGCCGAGGGCGCTTGTTCGGTGGCCGCTCGACCCTCGGTGGGCGTGGCGTGAGGGACTTGCGCTTCTACCGCAGCAGGCTGGGCGGCAGGGTCACTGTGATGCTGATCGACAGTCGCTGACGCCGCGGCCCCATCGAACAGGATTCTTGGCTCCAATGCCAACGACTGACGCTGCGGACGTAGATGTGCCCCGCTAAACCCACCCCGTGAACCATTCATGACCGGCCCTCGTACTACGTGCTGAATCATTCCATTGAATGCCGACGCAGCGCGGCGGACACGTCAAGCGTAGGAGTCGCTGGCGTTTTTGCCAAACCATCCGCGGTGATCTGTGCTTTTTTGGGACGTACGGCACAGCCTCTTTTGCCGGATGACTCAGAACCTCCAGACCAAACCACCACCTACCACATGCAGCGCTGCGTTCTTGTACTCGCCGGACACGGAGCCACCCGAACGGGACTTGGTCTGTTGTACCTCCATGTCTGCGAGGTAAATCAGCGTGTAGCTCATGTGCACGTCGAGGTTTTCCTGCAGCGCATAGTTGAAACCGGTTGCCAAGCGCCACGACTCGTTCATCGGGTTATCGACCGTGCGATCCTTGTCTTCGACGGCGGAGGAGTCATAGGCGACGCCGACATTCCAGCGCAGCTTTGGGTTGATCTGGTTTTGCGCGCCGAGCGAAACATGCCAGGTGTCCTTGTATTGCCGATCGGCAGTACGCGCGGTCGATGCAGCATCGGTGTCGACCTCGACACCCAACTTGCCGAAGTCACTCCAGTCTTGCCAGCCGAGGCTACCTAGTAACGTCCATTGAGGATCGAGCTGGTAGGAAATACTGGTGGTGACTGTTTGAGGAACATTCATGTCAATGCTCAGTTGATCGACGTCGACACGGTTCAGCGCGAATCGGAGCAGGGGATTGGTGATGTTTTTCAACTCGGGGCGGTCTTCGAATTCCAGCTTGACCTTGCTCGTCCAAGCGACGCCGAGTCTGGTCCGATCATTGAGGTTGTAGAGCAAGCCGATATTCGCGCCGGTGCCCCAGTCCGTGTCCTTGTAACGCAACTGGCCGTCGTCGGCGTTGCCCAGCCCTAGCACGTTGTTATTGACCGCTACTTCAGTGCGGAAGTAGCCCAACATGAAGCGAGGCCCGAAGCCGATCGATAAGTCATCGGAAATTTTATAAGCATAGGTCGGCTGGAATGACACACCGATAATGGCCGACTCCTGAGTGAAATATCGTCCTGCCCAGTCGTCGTCATAATCCAGTGCCAGACCGAAGTTGCCATACATACCGAAGCCGATCGTCGATCGATCATCAAGTTCATGGCTGATGAAAAAACTGCTGCCTGGCAGATATTTCAGTGCGTTGCCGCCTTCGTTGCCGCCGAAGGTATTGGCGCTGTCGCGGGAAAAACTCATGTCACCGAGGATCACTTGGGCATTGAAGTTGATCTGCGTGCCAGCCAACTGACTGATGCCGGCCGGATTGGTCATCAGCACACTCGGGTCCGTGGCCAGCACCGCCGAACCGGCGTTCGCGAGGCCCGTGCCCTCATGACCTGCTTCGTAAATCATGATGCCGCCCGCCTGGGCGGACAGACTGCTGACGAACAAACCTGTGGCTCCGAGTAATGACAAGGCTCCACGTACTGAGTTTCTGCTGGTGAACACCGATCCGGAGCGGCGCAAATCCGTGGCTGACATGAGGTCTCTCTCCTTACTGGGCGGCAGGGCAACCGTTACTGGAGTTGTTGGCAGTGAGTCCATCACCCGTCTTGAACGTCAGCGTGATGGTCGGTCCTTGCTGAAGAATGCTGTGCACCACCAGTGAAATGCCTACCAGCACTGCAATAATGGGGACTTTCCAGACCAGCGACACGCCGAATCGACGCGTCTTGAGCGGGGCTTGGCCCGGGGTGTGCGGCGTGTCATTGGTGGCTGACTTCATCCATGAGTTCCCTGTCTTGCCGGTTGTGTTGGTCCCAGATAAGACGCGGGTCGAAACTCATCGCCGAGAGCATGGTGAATACCACCACCAGGCCAAAAAACAGAATGCCGGCACGTGGCTCGATGTCGGCCAGTGCGTCGAACTTCACCAACGACGCGACCAATGCGACGACGATAACGTCGAGCATTGACCAGTAACCGATTACCTCAACGAACCGGTACAACCGCGAGCGTTCCTTGAGTGCCCATTGGCTGTCGCGCTGGACCGTGACCAGCAGCAGCGTGATTGCGACAAACTTGATACCGGGCACGGCGATACTGGCAATGAAGATGATCAGGGCGATATCCCACGCTCCGGCCTCCCAGAATTCGAGCACGCCGCTCATGATCGTACTGTCAGCGCCGTTGCCGACCATTTTCGTATTCATGACCGGCAACAGGTTGGCCGGGACATAGAACGCCAGCGCCGTGAACATATAGGCCCAGGTTCTCGTCAGCGAGTCGGGCTTGCGACGATGCAGGGGAGCCCCGCAGCGTTCGCACTCATGGGGCTCGCCCGTCATGTCACACGCTTCGCCGCAACTGTGGCAAAGACACAAGTTGAGGTCATTTGCATTGGGCGGCATGTTCATACGATGTCCCACAGTTCGCGGATATCGCGCCCGGCAATGCGGATCATCATCAGGCTCAACACTGCGAGGGCAAACAGGCCAATCCCCGGCAACACGTCCAGCAGCCCGGCAAGTTTGATCACCGCAACCATGGCTCCAAGGAGGCAGACCTCAAGCATGCTCCAAGGTCTGAGGGTTTCCAGCCAGCGCATGCAGAAGCGGAAACCGGGGGAACGACGCGATTTCAGAGCGAAGCCCAGCACCCAGGCCAGCAGCAGTAACTGGATGATTGGCGCAATGATCATGGCTACCGCAGCCACGAGTGCTATGAAGGTGATCGGTCCCAGGCTCAACGCCACGACAGAATCCCAAAGCGTTGCACTGTTTTTCAGACCTTTGAGGCTGATGCTCATCACTGGATAAAAATTGGCGAAAATCCAGACCACCAGCGCGGTGAGCGTCAGCGCCAGACGCTGCTCGATCGTCAGGCCGTTATAGCGCTGGAGTACGCCGCCGCAGCGCACGCATAAGGATTTCTGATTCTTCACGAGCACGCTACGCTCGTAAACGCCGTCGCAATGCTCGCAAATGATCCATCCCTTGTCATTTTCCATCGGATACGCTCGGCGGAGTTCAGAGACCGGAAAAACTTCAATGAGGATAGAAGCGCTTCACGGTTCAGCAACTTTTTTACTTCCGTATCTGATGAAAAGCTCGAAATCTACTTCGATTGGCGATCAGGGCGAAAAGCTGAGCTATAAATAAACGGCTCGTCTTTCGGCTCATCAAAGGCCCGGACGATCGCAGCCATGCATTGATCGAAATGGGTTTCGCGAAATTTCGCACACCAGGGAGATTCAAGAATGAGAGCAACGCTTTTGATGGGGTCGGTATGTCTCGCCACGCTAGCCATGACCGGATGTTCAAGCAAGCTGACTCAGCCTGATGAGTACTCGGGTTTCCTCAAGGACTACAGTCGTTTGAAAGAGGAGAAATCCCCCTCGGGTGCGGCCGTGATGCGCTGGGTTGATCCCAAACTCGATCTGAACAAGTACTCGAGCGTCTACGTAGAACCAAGCCAGCTCTACCCTAAACCACAACCTACAGACAAGATTCCGCAAAGCACACTCAATGGCATCACGTCCTACTACGATTCTGCACTCAAACGTGAACTGGGCAAATCGCTGCCTCTGGCCAATGGCCCAGGCCCGGGCACTATTGTCGTGCGCGCGGCGATTACGGCGGTCAGCAGCAAGACTGAAGGACTCAAGCCATACGAAGTGATCCCGATCGCGCTGGTCGCCGCAGCAGTGAGCACCGCGACGGGTATTCGTGACCAGGAAACCACGATTGCCACCGAAGCCGTATTTCTGGATGGCGGCAATAACGCGGTGATTGCTCAGGTTGTGCGAAAAGGTACTGGCCAGCCGCTGGAGAACGACAGCCAAGTGATGAAAGCCTCCGATGCGCGCAAAGTGTTGGACGGGTGGGCAGCAGATCTGCACCAGTCGTACCTGAAGCTTAAAAACAAGTAACGTCGCACGTCTTGCTAAGCCTTCTGCCCTGTCAGCCATGCTGAGGGGCAGGGCAGACAGGGTTGGCAATGGAATCCAGAACTCAGGCTTTTGGCAGCCACGGCTGCATAGCCTCCAAGAGACCACGACCTCCGCGTCGCAAATTGGTGAGCAGCGTTAGCCATGTCAGCCCGGTGATGATCACATGTGATGCGGGAATCAAACGCACTTCACCCGCAGTACCGCCAGCGGGACCACCATCAGGCATGTAGATCGTCAGGAATTCGCCGACACTTTCGAGCACCAGGCATACGCGCCACCCTTCACCCTCTGCGATTAATCCGACCTTCGAGCCGTCGTCATTTTCGAGCCCGGCCATTCGACTCGCAGCGTCCTTGACCAGTTGGTATCCAGGCAAATTGCCAAGCACCTTGTTTTCAATCGCATCGACAACATGCGACGCGGCGGTTGTCTTCGCCAGCAGACCAGCCAGAAAGCACAGCAGAATCAAACCCGCCAAGGTAGCCAGGCTCAGTAGTGTGACGCCGGCGATGTCATAGCCGGAGAACATTGGCAAAAGCTTCTGCACCGGGCCGCGCAGAAGGTGAATGGCTTTTTCGATCAGCACGAAGATGAGAACCAGCGGCAAGATAAAGATCAGGCCGCCGAGCACTGTGGTCTTGAAGAATTTGAACATCGATCCCTCCATCATGGCAGCGCGCATCAGTGATTGACTGGCCAGGGAAGGCCAGTCCCTTTCACCTTAGGCTACAACGCCTGAATGCACTCATTTCAATGCAGGATCCGCGATATTCATTTTCTTCCAGGACTGCAAGACTACCTGTGCCTTGGGTTCCTGCCCGCTGTTGAGATACCACTCGATCAGCGAGAGCCGCGCGTTGCGATTGGCAGGTTGCACCTTGAGCAAACGCTCCAGTTGCGCACACGCTTCATCCACTTTGCCGCTCTCGTGCAAGGCAACTGCCAGAACATAACCGTACTGCGCGTTCTGCGGCTCCAGTTGCGCAGCCTTGCTGAGGGATGGCATGGCTTCGGCGGTTTTACCCGCGCGGATCAAGGACAGTCCGCGAGTGTGGTGCAGCAACGCGGCGTCAGGGTGTTGTTTGAGGCTTTCATCAAGCAGGGCCTGGGCTTCCTGACTGCGGCCGTTGCCTTCCAGCCATTGCACAAGCGTGACCAGAGCGGGGTAGAAGTCCGGATCGCGCTTCATTGCTGTACGCAGTAGCCCCTCTACTTCGCTGGCGCGCCCATTGGCTTGATAGAGCATCGCCAGATTGAGGTTGGCTTCGGCGCGCTCCGCCAGACTCGTTTGCACGGCTTCGTACTCGGCAATTGCTGCGTCCCAGTTGGCCTGTGCCGGGCCCATACCGTTGCGAGCGACACTCAACAGGTCCCGAGCCGCCACGATGCGCACAGCCTTGACCGGATCGTCCAGCAGCGGCGTCAACAAAGACGCCCGCTCCGGCGGCGGTAGAAACGCGCTGACAGCGCGCACTGCGGCTTCACGAACTTGCGGGGCTGGATTTCCCAGATCCTGCGTTGCCAGTTTCAGCGCCTGTTCACTCGGATACAGCGGCAGTTCCGCCAATAATGTCGCTCGTTGTATCGCTGGCAGATTGTTGCGCTGCAACTGCTCGTATAACGCCTGCGCCGCGCCAGGCTGACCATTGCGAATCAGCAGGAGACTTTCGTCGTAACGCGGCGCCTGCGGGGCAGTCGGTCCGTTCCAGAGTTTGAATTGGGCGATGATCTTGTCCCCGGCCTTGCCTTGGTGACACGTCAAACAGGCGTCCTGGGTGCCGAGTTTCGTCGCGCGTTCCGGGTTGGGAATACTGAAGCTGTGGTCATGTCGGAAATCATTACCCATGTAGAACTTCCCGGGCATGTGGCAATCCACGCATTGCGAACCAGGCTGCCCCATAGCGTGGCGGGTGTGTTCGACAGAGTCGTAGTTTTTTGCCTGGAGGCCTTTGCCATCGACACCTTCGACGGCGGTCTTTCCAGCAGTGTTATGGCATTGCAGGCACACCGCGTTACCCGGTGCTTTGAGCTCGTTGCTGTGCGGGTTGTGGCAATTGCTGCAGCGCACACCTTTGTCGAACATTTTGCTTTGCAGGAACGAGCCGTGTTCGAACACTTCGTCCTTGATCTTGCCGTCCAGTGCATACAGCTCGCGAGTCAGGGCGCTTGGCAGGTAATCGTCCATCAAGCGCTTTCCGACGGTGTAGCCATCGCCCAACGGCGCGCGACGCGCGTGGCAACGGGCGCAGGTCTCGATTTCGACGGTGGCGTTCTTGTCCTTGAGGTCGACATCGAAACCGGCGTGGATCAGGTCGGTTTTCTTCGCCGTCCATTCCAGGTGGTTCGACGCCGGGCCATGACATGCCTGACAACCGACACCAAGGCTGTTCCAGTGACTGGAGAAAGTGTTGCTGGCCGCATCGAAGTTACGCTTGAAGCCGGTGGTGTGGCACTCGACGCACATGAAGTTGGCGTTCTGGCTCGGCTTGCTCCAGTGCAGCGGATTCTTGAAGTTCACACCTTGGCCGGCGTAAAGATGAAACCAGCGATGCTTCTCGGTATCCCAGGCGACACCCAGCGCCTGCAAGCGACCTTCGCCGACCTCAATCAGGTATTGCTGGAGCGGCGCGATGCCGAAGGTATAGGCGACTTTGAAATCGGCGTTCTTGCCGTCGAGCCCCGGCGCGTTGACCCAGAATTCGTTGCCCTTGCGCACGAAACGGGTGGTCTCGTTTTCGGCCTTGAAGGTGACGTTGTTGAAGTCACCAAGCATGGTTTCGGCAGTGGCCGGTTGCATGGCCAATTGGTGGTGTGAGCCTTGCCAATCCTTGACCTGTTCACTGTGGCAGCCTTGGCATTGCTGTTCATCGACCATCGTTGCCGGTTTGACGGCAACCACCGGTACAGGCTTGGCCGGTTGCGCCACGGGGGCGCTGACCTCCACAGACTTGCCCGGCGCGGGTGCCGGGCTCAGCAGAAACCAGCCGATTCCCGCCACGGCTGCCAGCAGCAGGCCGATAGTGACGGGAGACAGGTAGCGAGAGATCGAGGTTGGTGCGGCGTCAGGCTGGTTCGGTGCGGCTCTGTTTTTATGCTTGGGCATTGCGACTTCCGTAGTCCAGGTCCATGTGCCTTCAGGCGAATATTCGAGCTAATGCAGCTTTAGCCTGCGGGCCGCCGCGTGTCAAATGTTCAATGGGTGTCTCACTGGCCGACGAACCAGCGAAAATACGGATTACCTCCGTCACCACTCATCACTTCCCGGATGTCGCGTGCCCAAGCCTCCCGGTCACCGTCATAGGCATGCAGGCTGGCGCGGTAAAACTGCATCAAGCGTTGACGATGGACTTCCATACGCTGGGTAAAACCCTCATCTCCATTTACCAATGGAGGCGAAACGTGCAGGTCCAGCAATGCTGGGAGTACCCGGGTGATCTCCTTGGCGCGCACCCATGGCGCATATTCGATGCGCGGCTGATCGTCGGTTACGGCTGGCGCATCGGCGGCGAAACGCTCAAGACCGGCCCGGTCGGTAACCCAGGTTGACAGCAACGCTGCGGCCGAGCCAATGCCGACGTCCTGCAATGTCCCGCGCACAGAATCTTGCTGAAACCGCTGGCTGATTTTTGTTACGTCCAGTTCGATCGGCTCCATCGAACCCACTAACAACATTTCATGAAATTCGCTGGTCCAGACATTCGCATAAGGAAATACATCGAGAAAGCTGCGCACCAGTGAGCGCGAGTCTTCGATATTTTGTGTTGGCAAAGGCAACCATTGGGCGACCAGGCCATTTTTCTGCAAACGGCTGGCGGCCAATTGATAGAAGTCCCGGGAATATAAATTCACTACGCCGGCGGCGGAAGGCGGTGGTGGTTCGAGCGTAATCAAGTCGTAACTTTGCGCACTGCGCAGGAGTTCCTGACGGCCATCGCGCAAACGCACGTCGACACCGGGATCACTGGCCGCGTTGAAATTTCCTTTGAATAATGGTGCGGCCTTGATAACGGACGGCAGCAATTCGGCCACGACTCGATGCGCCAATCCGGGATATTTGAGCAGTGCACCGGCGGTGATCCCCGTACCGAAACCGATCACTAAAGCCGAGCGCGGCTCGCCATTGTGGATGAGCAGCGGCAGCAACGCCTGGATGCGCATGTAGCGCAGTGACGGCATCGCGTCGCCGGTGTTTGAAACCCCCTGGATGTAAAGACGCTGGAACGCGTTTTGCCCTTTACCTTGTGTGACCACCGCGACCGTACCGCCGCGACCCTCTTCGTAGAAGACCAGCGTTCCATTGCGAGCACCGGGTAACAGACTCGCCAGCTTATCGACCGGCGTTAACAGCGCGAGTGCTACTGATATCAGGCCGAGCGCAACCACAGCCTGGCGCCGTCCTTTTTTCACTCCGTGCCCTTTGCGTACAGCCAGGTAACCGATGCCGGCAGCAATGACCGCAAGCAGGCCCAAAGTACGCACCAGGCCAAGCAGGGGAATCAGTACGAATCCGCAAAGCAGCACCCCGATGATCCCGCCAAGGGTGTTGAAGGCGACCACCGCACCGACGTCTCGGCCAACTCGCTCACTGCCAACGCTCAGGCGTAACGCCAACGGAAATGCAGCCCCGAGCAGCAGGGTCGGCAGAAACACAATGCTCAATGCGGCAACGGCAAAACGGGCACTCATCCCCGCGAGTTCGCTGGCGCCCAATGCCAGCAACCAGATTTCGACCTGACTTTGCGCGATCACCAGCCAACGCCCGAGCAGCGTGATTTCCAGCAGCGCAATCAGCCCTGCGCCGACGATAAGCAAACCAAATATGCCCCACGGATCGCGGATCCGATCAACGCGGCGGGAGAGGAGGGCGCTCCCAAGAAACAGCCCGGCCAGATACGTCGCCAGCACTACGGCAAATGCGTAGGTACGGGTGCTCATGAATTGCACGATCGACTGCGACCACACCACTTCATAGCCCAGGGCCACACCACCGGCTACGGCATATAGCCACAAGGCTGTGCGGTCGGGGACTTGCTCAGCCTGGTGCTTGACCGCAGCATGCTTCATTGCCGGTTGCTGATACTGCCACCAGAGCGCGCCTGCGGCAGCCAGCAGATTGAACATGGCGGCGGCTAGCGCGCTGCCCCGAACGCCGAGGGTGGCAACCAATACAAACGCAGCAAGCAGAGTACCGACAATCGCGCCCAGGGTATTGGCTGCGTACAGCTGGCCGCCGGCCTTGCCCGGCGCGGATGCCAGCGATCGCACCAGCACGGGGAGCGTACCGCCCATCAGCAAGGCAGGGACGCCGACCAGCGCAAAGGGCAGCACCCATGCCAGCACGCCGACATACTGCTGCAGCCAGGCAAACACCGGTGCAGAAAGGCTAAGTGCGAACGTCGCGCCGACACCTAGTACGGCAACCAGCACTTCCAGAATGGCGTACAGCAGAGCGGGTTGATGCAGGCGATCCGCCCAGCGGCCGAACAGCCAGCCACCCAACGCCAGACCCGCGAAGAATGCGCTGATGCCCGTGGTGATGGCATAGACCTCAACACCCACCACCAATGACAACTGCTTGATCCAGAGCACTTGATAGATCAACGCCGCCGCACCGGATATGCACAGCAAAACCGCGGGAACGATCAGGGCGATACGAGAGGGGCCAGCAACAGACATATCCGGGATTTCGCCAGTAACTCGTGAAGACATTGCACGCCAGCCTTATTCCGATTCGAAGGTGCTTTAAAGTTGCTTGGGCTTCGCCGGGCGCCTGGGGGATAAAACGCTTGTCACTGGGCAGGCTGGCCGGCATCGACTGGATAGACGCGCTGCCATTCGCTCGCCATATCGACAACCGTCCAGCCCCGCTGCCTGGCCTCATCAAGTGCTTTGTCCAAACGACCAATCTGCGATTGGCGGTCATAGGCCCATTCGCGTTTGGCATCGGTGTGATGTACCAGACCCATAAAGCGTTTGCCAGCGCCGGCTGCAGTCCATTGGAGCATCTGCAGGTCGCCGTCTGAGTTGCCGAACGCCAGAATCGGACGCCGGCCGATAATATTGTCAATGCTCACGGGTTTGCCCGGACCGTCGTCGTTATGCACCAGCTTGGGGTTGCGGACAATGGATGCTTTACCGTCCTTGAACTGGTACGAGGTGTCGAACGTCGTGCCAATGACTTGCTCGGGCGGGATGCCATAAACCTTTTCGGCGAAGGCGCGCATGAAGCCTGTGTCACCACCGGAGACGATGTAGGTCTTGAAACCTTCGCTGCGAAGATAATCGAGCATCTCGAGCATCGGCTGGAAGATCATCTCGGTATAGGGTTTACCGGTTTTTGGATGTCGGGCCTGGGTCAGCCAAGTCTGGGCATAGTCATTGAATTGCTCTGTTGTCATGCCACTGTGCGTTGCACCGACGATTTTCAGCAAACCGTCCATGCCCGTCGCAGCCAGGGCCTTGTGGTCGTTTTCAAGCACAGCCTTGAACGGCTGAGTGGTTTTCCATTCGGGGTGCTGCGCCGCGGTGCGTTTGACCTCGTCGAATGCGAATAGCACTTCGAAATAGGCGGGCTGCTCGCTCCACAAAGTGCCGTCATTATCGAATACAGCAATGCGCTCGGCTGGCTTGACGAAGTCCTTGCTCGTCTGGTCGGTTACCGACTGGACGAATTCGATGATGCTCTTTTTGGAAGGACCATCATTCCATGAGGGCAGAGGTTCACTGGCCTGGACCAGCTCTGGCAGCATAATGAGCAACAACAGGAGCAGACCGAAACGACGGAAATGCAGATTCGGGTGACTCATGAGTAGTCCTTATCATGAACGGGGTTGAGCGGTTTCAGGGCTGGTTGGGGGGAGCCTTGCTTTTCTTTGGCCTGAATGTGCAGCTTAGCCAAGGATTGAGGAAGTTCACCCAATGCTTGATCTTTATTGGCCTTTTGGCCATAGAGAACGCCTAACAGCGTTTGCAGATGTGGGTCGAAAGGCGCCAGCTTCAAGCCGAGTCGACCTCTGCGCAGCCACAAATACAATGCGGTCAGTTGGGGAGGGCGACCTTCGATTTGCGGTTTGATTTGCTGCCAAGCGTATTCAGCCGATTGCAACCGCGTCTGACGGCGCGCTCGCTGGCGGACTCGCAAGGCACGGTAGCCACGAACCAGCATCGGGCGGCCGAACCAGACGACGGCGACCAGCAAGCTCAAGAGCGCTAGCCAACTGAGCCAGCGCGTGGATAGGTGCAGGCGGCTGTCTGCTCCGAGTTGCCGTAGGTCTTCTGCGATTGAAAACACAGGTTTGTAGGCATTGTTAGCCGTGGCCTCAAATGTGACCGCAGGAACTTGAGCCGTGCGCGCCTGATGGTTGCTGGAGTCCCACCATTTCACTTCGATGGCGGGCAAAGTGTGCGTGCCGGCGCTATCGATGCGGTAACTGGCGCTGTCGATCCGTTCGCCACCCAGGACAAAACCCCGACCATCATCAAGATTGCGTATCTGGGGCGTTTTGAGATAACGGCTCAGGCCACCGACTTTGCTCAACGGTGGCACCGGCAGGGTCATGGCCAGGGCATTGTCGGCTTGCAGGGTCAGCTGTCGAGTAACGGTGTCGCCGACTTTCAAAGGCGTGGCGGAATTGGTTATGCGTTGGCTCAATCTCAGGCCGGCCGCTACCAAAGGTATTTCGCCCGGCCCGAAGCCCGGCGGTCGGGCTGCGCTGAATTGCACTGTCTGGCTGGCGGCACTCTGTTCCTCTGTCGCTTGCCCAGGTGTAGCGCGTACCGTCAGCGGCGGGATAGTGAAGTCGCCCGCGACGTTGGGTGTGATCAGATATCGATAACGCATGCCGCTGAACGACTGGCCGTCGAGCGTCTGATTAAGGTGCTCAGCCTGGCCGTCGGGAGGTAATACTTGCGCGCCAACAAGCTCCAGGCCAGGCAGGGTGGGGGCGCTGGTGAACCAGGTGTCTGTCAGGATATCGAGCTGCAATTCCAGCAGCCCACCAACCATCGCACCATCGGCAGGCTGCAAATGCGTCCGGACCTTGAGCTGGGGTTCGGCCGCGTAGGCGCTTACGCTGCAAAGCAATAGACAGGTCAGCGCGAACGAAGCAGTGAGTCTCATGGCTTGGCTCCTGCTTGATCCTGCAAGCTGAATTTCTGCTTGAGGAACTTCGCCGGAGAGGTGGTCAGGTTTTGCAACCACAGCGCATCCGACGTTGCCTGTTCGGTTTCAATGGTCTTGCTCTGGCCTTTTCCCGGTGCCTTGTCGAATTTGACTTGGTCCGGCTTGGTATCGGGTGCATTCTGCTCGGCGCTTTCAGTGTCTTTCTGCAACGCCTGCGCCAGAGCGAGGTTGGCAGTGGCTTCCGGAAACTGCGGTTGCAGTTTCAGTGCCTGTGAGTAAGCAGCAATCGCCTCATCGAACTTGAATCGACGCACGTAAATGTTGCCCAGATAAAAAAACGCTTGAGGCGTATCGAGCCGGGCAAATGATGTCAGTGCCAAGTCGTAATCGGCCGCTTCATAGGCCGCAATACCTTTCCACAATGGGTCCGTAAACAGCGCTGCTGCCTGCGGGAAATGCTCATGTTCGAACGCCCACCGTCCTTGCTGATCCCGGGTAAAAAACGCATCTGTCAAAGCGTTGGCTTGAGCCGGAGCGCTCGGCCAGCCGAGGCCGATCGTCAGTAGCAGCGCCGGCATCCAGTTGACACTCCAACCCTTGTGAACGCTGAATAACGCCAGCAGTAAAAGCGGCCAGCACAACCAGTAACCGGCATCTTTCCATTGCAATACACGCTGTTCTTCACTGGCACTGCGAAAGTGTTGTTGCGCGTGTCCTTCGATCCAGTCCAGATCATCGTCATCAAGTGTCAGGCTGCCCAGGGGAGCGTCCAGGAGCGAAGCCAACTCCTTGAGCGCAGCCGGATCAAAACTGCCGAGAACAGGACGCCCATCAGTTGCGGTGTGCGGCTGGCCATTGCTGTCGAGAATTACACCACCATTTTCATTTCCGACCGCCAGTATCAGAACCTGCAGCGAGCTGCCCGCCAACTGCTTGCCAAGGCTGTCTGGTTGGGTGGAATCGGCACCGTCGGTGATCAACAACAGGGTGCCTGGGGTATTCTCAGCGTCCAGCAAGCGTTTCGCCTGAACGATCACCGCAGCAACGTCCTTGCCTGGCTTGTCGATCAGTCCGGTATCCAGCGCTTGGATGAACGTGTCCAGTAGCTCTGGGTCGTTCGTCGCAGGCAAGACCAGATGTGCGCTTCCTGCGTAGGCGATCAGTCCGGTGCGCGCGCCGGCTCTTCGCTGAATCAAGTCATGAAGTTTGTGTTTGACCGCTTCCAGCCGCGTTGGCTGGATATCATTGGCGTCCATCGAAGGTGAAAGATCGAGGGCGATGATCAACGGAGCACGGTTTTCGAGGAAATCCGGGCGATCCTGCTCCCAGGTCGGCCCGGCAACAGCCACTGCGCCGAGTACGAGCAGGGCACACAATACATGTACTGGCCGCAGCCGTTGCTGGTCTTGTGGTGTGACCAACAGATGGGGTAATAAATGCTCCGCAATCTTGCCACGCATACTGCGCTGAAGATCGCGACTTTGGTGCCAGATCCACGGCAGCAGTGCGCCGAACACGGCCAACAGAAGCCATGGCGGACGCAGAAAGTGAAAGTCGCCGAGGTTTATGTCCATCTCACACCTCCCGACGCTGGCTTGAGGTTACCAACCGTGGCCCGACCATGGCAGACAGGTGATACAGGGCCAACAACAAGAGCGCCGCACCCATCGGCCAGTAGAAAAACTCGTGCTGAGATTGATGGCTCAAGGTTTTTACCTGGTGCGGGGTGAGGCGGTCGAGTGTGCTGTACACCTGATCGAGTGCGGTGCGATCTTCGGCCCGAAAGAATTGGCCGCCCGTGGTTTTGGCAATACGCTCCAATTCGCTCAGGTTGACTTTGGATTCACCCGTAGCACCGGGGTCCCCGATGCCGATGGTGTGAATCACTACTCCCTTGGCACCGGCCATTTCAGCGGCATGATCCGGGGTAATCGCGCTACTGGTGTCGTTACCGTCGGTGAGCAGTACGAGGATTTTTTCCTGTTCCTGGGCTTTTTCCAGCATTTTGAGGCCTAGCCCGATGGCATCGCCAATGGCGGTATTGGGGCCCGCCATGCCAATGCCGGTGTCGTTCAGCAACAGTGACAGGCTAGCGTGATCGAGTGTCAGGGGCGACTGAGGGTAAGCGCCGCTGCCGAACACGATCAAACCGATACGATCCTCTTTGCGTTTATCGATAAACCCCTGCACGACGGCTTTGACTGCGGCCAGGCGATTGGTCTTTTTTCCATTGGCGTCGGTGAAGTCTTCGGTCTCCATTGACTGCGAAATATCGATCGCCAGCAGCAGATCCCGTACGGGTTGTTGCCGCTCGATAGGCTTTTCAATGAACACCGGACGAGCTGCGGCGACCAGTAGCAACGCCCATATCACCAGATTCAAAAGCAATTGCCAGCGATTGGCGCGACTGCCAGCGGACGACGGTGTCGCACCCACCGCACGGCTCATTGCGCTGAAAAACGGCACGCGCACGGCACTGCGAGCTTCACGGTAGGCGGGCAGGTACCGGTAAGTAACCCAAGGCAGCGGCAACAGAAACAGCAACCACGGATACTCAAGCTGCCACATGATGTCGCTCCACCCATAGTTTGCAGGTATCAAATAGTGCATCGCGGCGGGGAGGGGGGAGGGCGAGCAGGGTTGCGTCCGGGGCATAAGCCAGCGTCGCGAGCTGTTGCGCGAACTCGTCGGGGAGCTGTTGATCGACATGCGCTTGAAGGAAAGTCTGCCACTCAGCATTCCCCAACGCTGCAGCAGCGGCGCTGGAAGTGAGAAATGTTGGTCCCGGCATGGACAGTGCTACGCGCTTGAGCAGTCCAGGCAGTTCCCGCAGCGCATGCAGTTCGTCACTATTGGCGCGCAACTTTGCCAGGTGTGCCAGCGCCTCACGCCGATAGCGATCACGACGCCATTGAATGAAGCGCCTGGTGCCAATGATTGCGGCAGCCAGAAGCACAATCGCTAATAGAATCCACCAACCCCAGGTTTGCGGCGAATAGCTGACGGGCGCAGGCAGCGCCAACTCTTTGAGTTGCGCGATACTCGGGACGCTCACGCTCATCGTCGTCCCCCCGGTCGTTTGCCCAGCTCTGCGCGTAACTGAGTGAGCGACTCTTCGGCCGTACTGAACATCATCAACGGTACCCGGCTGCGGCGGAGCAGGGTGGCAACATCCTTGAGCCGTCCACCGAGGTAGTCCCCTAACGGTTGATACACCTGCCGACGGCCGACCGCCAACTCCACCTGTAACTCGCCTTGGGTCACTAACAATTTGCCGTCAGTGGGCAGATTGACCGCCATCGGGTCGTAGACTTGAATGGCAATCACATCATTGTGGGTCGCGAGTTGTCGCATCAATTGCAGCGTGCGTTCGCCCGCGCCAGCGAAGTCGCTGACAATGCATATCAAGTGGTCATGGCCGGCCAATGCCAGGCAACGCTGCAAAACCTTGTCGAGTTGATCGGCATCTTCAGCATCGGGATTGGCGGCATTTAGTGCCTGATTCTGAGCTGCGATGCGACTGCAAAATGCCTCCACGCGCTTACGGCTGCGCAAGGGTGCAATGCTGTCGATACGAGAATCGTTGAATACGAGACCACCCACCCGGTCACCGGCGTTGAACACCATCCAGGCAGCCAGCGCGCCGAGTTCGGCAGCGACGACTGACTTGAAGCTACGCTGCGAGCCAAAGAACATCGACATACGTTGATCGACCAGGATCAGCGCAGGGCGGTCGCGTTCTTCAGTGAACGTGCGCACCACAGGTTTGCCGGTACGCAACGAAGCCCGCCAATCGAGATGCCGTAAATCGTCGCCAGGCTGGTAGCGGCGCAACTCGTCAAAATTCAGGCCCCGGCCACGTAAGCGTGAAGCATGATTGCCGGCAAGAATGCTGCCTTGAGGTTGACGCGCAGCAAAGCTGAGCCCTCGAGCCGGAAACTCCATTGCCATCAATTGGCCGAGAGAAACGTAGACGTACCCGTCACTGGTCATGCCGGAATTGCTACCTTGTCCAGGATCCGGTCCAGCACTTGGTCAGCCGTCACTCCATCGGCCACTGCGTCATAGCTCAGCTGTATGCGATGGCGTAGCACTGGATGCACTACGGCGCGCACGTTGTCCGGCGAGACGAAATCCTGGCCTTGCAACCAGGCATCGGCGCGGGCGCAGCGATCAAGGCCTATGCCGCCACGCGGACTCGCGCCAATGTTGATCCAGCGACCCAGATCTTCGTCATAGTCGGCCGGATAGCGGGTGGCATTGATCAGGTCGATCAGATAACGGTCAATGGCGGGCGAAACATGTATGGCGCTGACCTCCTTGCGCGCTTCGAAAATTACGCTCTGCGCTAGCGCGAAATGGTTCTTGGACGCGGTGTTCGAACCTTGACTGAATTCTTCGTCACGCAACAGGCGCAGCACCTGACTCTCATTTTCAGCGCTGGGATAGTCGAGCAGAACTTTCATCAGAAAACGATCCATTTGCGCTTCGGGCAGCGGATAGGTGCCTTCCTGCTCAATCGGGTTTTGGGTCGCAACTACGATAAACAAGTCTGGCAAAGGATGACTGTTGCCAGCAACGGTGATCTGTCGTTCCTCCATGGCTTCAAGCAACGCAGCCTGGACTTTGGCCGGTGCGCGGTTGATTTCGTCTGCCAGAATCAGGTTGCCAAACAGCGGGCCGGGCTGGAAACGGATTTCATTGCGACCCTCGACTTGATGCAGGACCTCAGCACCAGTGATATCTGAAGGAAGCAGATCCGGCGTGAACTGGATGCGGCTCATCTTTGCATCAAGATGCTTGGATAGCGCCTTCACCGTGCGAGTCTTGGCCAATCCTGGAAGACTCTCCAACAGCAAATGCCCGTTAGCCAGCAAGCCAAGCAAAATCTGACGAATCACTTGATCCTGGCCGAGCACTGACTCAGCAATATTGGCCTGCAAGGCGTTGAGGTCGGTCAGTGCACTCATTCGAATTCCCTTATGAAATAGAGGCCCAAGGCTTGCTCATTAACTAATGTCGCAGACAAAGATAGGACAGAAAATTGCTCAGTGCCTGCGTATCGGGAAAAGTTGAAGCGAATCTTGATCCTGCCCGGCAGTAAGAAGGAGCTTTGGTAAATTGACGGATATGCTGCGTGCAGCGTCATCTGCACCCTCAACGCGCGAGAGCCGACCTGCAGTGAAAAAACGTGGAGCGGTTCGAGCCGTGACTCCCGCTAAGATATCGCGATAGTGGTTTAGGACTAGGTTGACCGAAGGGTGTAGGCGGGTAATGTTTATCTAATGCCAGGTAGGTGAAATGAATTGCTGCTCGTTAGGAAAGAGTTAGTCTGGAGTATTTCTTTATAACTCAACTAAATAGACGTTTAGTTTAGTTATAGCGTATTGTTATTAACGCATGGCGGCGTAAGTGTGACTTGAAATCACTTTCCAGCTGTTAAAGCAGCTCGGAATCCTTCCTATGAACGGCCATAAGATGCTGAGAAATATTGGTGAGGCAACGTTTGTCGGGTGGCATTCAGGCATTCGGTGGCAGACACCTCCATGCAGAAAGGAAGAGGCCTAGTCAGGCTTTAAATCTGACGTGACAGCCCTTTAGATCTGCGCAACATGTCCACGCGATACGGTCCAGATTTCACACAGCGGCGTGTTTTTGCATCGTAAGTGATGACACTCCCATTGCAGCGTGCGTACAAACATTCAGTTTTTCAAATGCTGTGCTCACAATTCCAGTTTTCAGATATCAAACGTTTTGGCTTTTGGCTTGCAAATGTTTCCTGCGATAAGTCCAGTTCCAGAGCCTTGGAAAAAATGACCGCCAATATTCGGTTTTGAAATGCCAAAAGGGAAAAAGATAAAAAGGACGATGTCACTGTGAAAGGAGAGCCTACGGTTCTGTTTTTTCAGGCGTTCCATTTTTCAGTGATGGAGACTTCAGTTTTTAATGGCGCTCACAGGCAACGACGCAGATTCGAATCTTGCGAGCAACGACGCTAGTCTTGTAATACTTTGTTACGTGTAATGTATATTATGTTAAATCATGGATGCGGATGGTCTCTGGCTTTTGATATCAGATCCACCACTCCTAACCTCTCAGTCTAAGCAACGCCATTCGTTTGCTGCTTCAACAACCAATGTCTCTCGGTAGTCCATCCGATAAAAACCTGAGCACCTTCGCTTGCTTGGCGAGCCTCGGTCAACGGTGCGCCAGAAGCCGCTACTCGCAATCCTCTAATCGCCGGCTGAAACCTTTCACGAAATGCACCAGGCTGAATCGCGAAATGAGCTTCGATCCGTTCAATCGCGTATCGCCTTTCTGTCTCATCGAGCATCGCTAGATAAAACACCATCTGCCGCCAGGCGTACGCTGTATTTTTGATCACTACCAGGCTGGAGTGATAAAACCTCAACTTCATCTGCTGGCGTTTGCATATCCATCTGAAGCATTCCTCGGCCATCGAAGCCAGGCGATGCTGCAACAGCGCCTTCAACCCAAGCTCACCAAATAAGAGCGAGAGGTTTTGTGTCGTCAGGATCTGTTGTTGCTCGATGATTTTCCCGTTAGTCGCCGGCCGCCATGTACCCAAGCGCTCATCAGCCCTCTGGGCGCACAGTCTGGCCAATGCATCCCTTGAACTTGTGTTGGGCCTGGAAAACCTTTTGCGCCTGGATTTCGGTTGATCAGGAAGCATCGCCAATAGGCTTGCGTCAATATCGTAGTAATTGGCGTATAGCGTGCCACCGATCAACGATACCGCCTGCCTGGCAGCTCTTATGTACTTGTTGGAGAAAGCGCCCATGAAAATGTCCGAAGCGACTTCTTCAACAAAAGACAGATCCAGCTTGGCCATCGCAGCAAGCGCAGCAAATTCCTGAATAAGTTTGTTGGGCAGGATCGCTTGAGGAAAAGCGCAAAGAGTCATTGCTGCGGATTCGATCAGGAACTGTTTCGCTGTTTCAGCGACCACCGCGTCCGTTTCTCGCTGGTCTTCAACAGCCGCCACCCACGGCAATTCATTCATTTTGACCTGGGTTTGCAGATCCAACAGCAACAATGATCGGCGTCGTCGAAAGGCACGATAGGTGGCGACAGACAGAATCCGCAGCGGCGTATCGCGAAATCCTGCGCTGTAGATCTCAGCCGTTATCGCTGGCAGCAGCCGCGCCACGGTGTCGCCAGACGTAATCAAACCCTTCTCGATCAACTCCTCAACCGTGCCGTTTTGACACCGCTCGACGCGTCGACGAACGGCCGGAGGGATGCCAGCACCTGTTACCAGCGAATATTCGGCCGCTTCTTCGCTGGTAATGGATTGCAACAGAGATGAAAAGTCTGAAACTCCATCCGATTCCGAATATCTGTTCAGGCGTTCGGCAACGGCTTTAGCAATCAGATGGTGCCCGGATGCAGACACGTGAGTGCGCTGAGTTTCTCTGCTCTTTACATGAGATTCAGATTCGGGATGACCATGCTTGCGTACGAAATCATCGACGATCCTGCGAATTCGTCCGACTTGTCGCCCAGTGAGCGACGCCGCATCGCTGGCGCAAAGCCCCAAGAGTGCAAACAACTCCCCTGCCCGATCCCTTGAGTTCTCAGCTTCATGTTGAGCGATGGGGCAGGAAGCATCGAACTTCCGCTTCAGAGTACTCGCCTGCTCAAACCATCCCTCGGGATACCGACGACAAGGCCAATCATCCTGATACGTCAAAAGGAAGAGCGACACCGCCGAATCGTAGAGCGGCAAGCGAGTCTCAACGACATGTTTTTGCAATGCAAAGTGCTTCTGTGCTGGGCGATTTGAAAGCACGGTTCTGATATCACCGACAGTACAAACCTGCACTTGCCCTGCCGAAAGCGGCAAACCGTCGGACGCCATCGGAAAGAATCGCAGCTGTACAAAGAAAGGCGCTATCGCTTCAACCAGATCCCATGCGTTATTTATGCGGTTCTGCCCCAGCAACCACGCCACTGTCAGCAGTGCAGCCTCCTCTGGCACCTCGACCCGATAATCACCGCTCGCGAGTTTGGCTTGCAGTACCTCGATCCCCTCCTCCGTGAGGTGCCAGGAGTTGAGATCGAGTCGTTCGAAGCCCGGACGGATACCTTGGATCGAGGCAGCCAGCCTTCGCTCATATTCAGTCAGTTCACCACCGGCCATGAACTGTCCAGTCGCAAAACCACCCGTGGCGACTTCCAACGTTACCCACCCAGGCACATCCGCGACTGGCGTTCGTGAGCCATACGATGCGGATTCGTCGGATATGTGTTTGATCACATTACGCCAGCGCTCGACGCGTTTGCTCGTCTGGCCATTATTGTCGAGGCCCGCTGCAGCGAGTGCCCGAGACAGTTGAAAGGCTGCATAGCCCGCGCCTATGCCGGCATTTGCATTCGATTTCCTATCGTTCCCGGGCATGAGTCCGTCCGTGCCTGCGATGTTGTGGGGCCGGGGGCTGGATTCGAACCAGCGCCCACCCGGTAGGAGCCGAGTGTTCTACCGCTGAACTACCCCGGAACAGAGCGCGGATTGTCCGCCAGCGCTGAACGATTGTGAAGATCGAAAACATTGCCGATTGTGAACCTGAACGGTCGCACCGGCGTAGCGAACCAATACGTCGGGAGCCGAAGACTTTATTTCGGGTTGCGGGATTGTCAGCGAGTTTAGCGCTACTGTGCGCAATCGATTACTTCGCCGTTCCAGTAGCAATTGCACGCGCCGGAGCGACCGCGATTGGTATTGCACTCAGAATTCGTTTGAGCTTGATTCCCAGTGCCTCACCTTCTGATTCTGCACTGATTTGCCAGGCTCCGACCCCATAGTCCGCATGATAAGTCGGGCTGACAAGCGCCGTTACTTCGTCTGCCCTAGGTATCAGCAGCAATGAAACGTCAGGCTTGATGCCCTTCCACTGGAGACTGTCGTGATAAATGTGCGCTGACTCCATTGCATTCAGGACGCTGGCACGGGCGCTGCGATACTTCGCGTCGAAAACCAAGAAGCGCTTCGCCGAAGGCGAGTCTAAGGAGATCGAAGAGAACAAGTCCAATGGCCTGATTGGCCGGATTGTCCTCTTCCTCGTAAGATTTGCTGACCTCAAAGCGTACAGGGTTCAAGGCCGGACGCTGAGTACTAGCAGGATGCAACACAGTGGGCCGGAATGGGCGCATCGTAATGTCCGAATTTGCTTTCCCGGCCAATCAAATGCATGGGCTCTGGTGTACCCGCTTCAGAATGCCAGTGCCCTGTACTTTGACTTCATGTATATCCACAAAGAGCCTCCTCAGGAAGTGCTGTCCGCACTGCTAAGGAAGTATCCACAGTGTTCCGTCATCGACTGGTCGCCCGGACGCTTGGCCTGCATCGAAGCTTAGGGGGTAATGTTGAGACGCTCGCTGAAATTATTCGGGATCTAGCTGAAGCTGCTTGGGATGAGCACATCACATTTGTCGATGCTTCGTACGAGGAAATGGGTAAAGCGTGACCTCAGAGCGGACGGTCGACCTTAGCTTCCCAAGCGCGTGCTCAAAGACCATGTCTTTGGCAACAATCGACCAGACGGGAACGGAACGCAGGTCACCATAATCGAAGGAATGTTTATTATGAGCCACCTTAACAACGACTTGAGGGCCGATTTCGTTGAGGCACTTGAGGAAATCTCGACGCTGATGTCCATTGCATACGACCAGCTTGGCCCTGTACCGGAAGACCATGCATTAGCTCAGGCAGGTTTAGAGAATGGTGGTGAAATAGTTCTGGATTATGTCGATCACAACGAGGCTGGAGTAGCATTCGAACACCTGCTTTACATGATTGACGAACCACCGCTCGTTGTTTCTGAAAAATGCATAAAAATTTTAGCTCGGATCGCAAAGTCCTTGAAGATGCCATTCACGAGGTGAAAAGAAATTTACCCATCTGAAGGTCAGCTTTGGGCCGAAAACAGTCACTCCTACCCGAAACGTCCACGGAGAATTGGCCCATGAAAACCGCCGTGATATCCGATACTCACAATCTCCTCCGCTCCGAAGCCATCAGCGCGCTCCAAGGCTGTGACCTGATCATCCACGCCGGCGACATCGGCAACCCTGACATTCTCGCCCAATTGTCCGAAATCGCTCCCGTCCACGCCGTGCGCGGTAACAATGACCTCAGCAGCCCATGGGCCAAAGACCTCCCCGACTTTCTGACCTGCACTCTCAACGGCTGGCACACTCTCCTTATCCACGACATCGTCGACGTCCCCGCCGATCTAGATCCAGACATAAAGCTCATCATCACCGGCCATTCCCACAAACCGCGCATAGAATGGCGCGGCGATCGTCTATACGTGAACCCTGGTAGCGCCGGCCCTCGGCGTTTCAAATTGCCGGTCACGCTGGCAATTCTCGAGATACAACTCGACAGCATTGAGCCGCGCCTGATTTCCCTGCTGGATCCCCCCGCCTGAAATCGCTACGGTTACTGCGATCCAGAACCTGGAAGCGCCACCTCCTACCAGGCCCGACCTATCTCGCGGCGAACCGATCCTCAACGCCGCCGAGCGTGCTATCAAGTGACAGGACAGCGGGTTTAGATCCGATCCGCGCCGCTCAGCATAGCGGACTGACACTTCCGACATGGAGGCGTCTAATCACCCGATTAATCTCCCCTACCACCCGCCCCGTCGCCTCCTCGATCGTTCCCTCATTCCGACACAAAAACCAACCCTGATCGGCAGCGGCCACCTCAAACGCCTCAGTACAAGCGACATGCTCCTCAAGACCGCGAAGCACAGTACTGCTCAAGCCACGCCGTCGTGCCCCCGCCCTCGCCCACGAAATGTCCGCCGCTGTAACCACCCCGACATGCAGGTCTGGCACCTGAACGTTGCGGTCAATGTTCAACTGCAGGATTTCCGCAAACGGGACTATCCGGCGAAACGCGGCATCGGACGGGTACCAGCGATCGATGAGGATGATGCTGTCGGCGGGTTGTTTGGTCAGCACGTGCTGGGAAATCCAGCGGCGGCTGTCAGCCAGGCGTTGGCAAACCTCGAGTTCCAGATCCCGGTCAGGATGGCGGACGAGTCGGTTCACCAAGTGCATTGTCTCGCCCCTGAACGGATCGCTTTTTTTCTCGCACAGTCGGATGACTTTCTGGTTGTCTGCCCTCAGGACTTCAGTGATGGCCTCCAACAGCGAGGTTTTGCCGACGCCTTTGGGGCCATCCAGAGCGACAAACAGCGGACGAGTCATTTTTCTCACAGGCTTTAACGGGGAGTAGCGCGCACTCTAACGGATTTTCAGGTTGAACCTCTGCTGCTCAGCAGGACTCCCAAACTCAAATCCAGGAGAAACCTATGACCCAGACAGCTCTAGTCGTGGGCGCCAGCGGCATTGTCGGCAGCGCCATCACCCAGTTACTCATCGACAACCAGTGGCAAGTCGCCGCGCTGTCGAGGCATCCATCGCAAGCGCACGGCGTGATCCCTGTCGCGGCAGACCTTCAGGATCCTGCTTCTCTGGAAAAAGCGCTGAAGGATGTGAAACCCACGCATGTGTTCATTACCACATGGTCGCGGCAAGCCACTGAGGCCGAAAACATTCGCGTCAATGCAGCCATGGTGCGCAATGTGCTAGCCGCCATTCGTCCAGCCAAAAGCGTCAAGCACGTAGCACTGGTTACCGGCCTGAAACACTACCTCGGCCCGTTCGAAGCCTACGGTAAGGGCAGTCTGCCGCAGACGCCGTTTCGCGAAGAACAGGGTCGTCTCGATGTCGAGAATTTCTATTACGCCCAGGAAGACGAACTCTTCGCCGCAGCTGAACAGGACGGTTTCACATGGAGCGTGCATCGCCCGCATACCGTCACTGGGGTGGCCGTGGGCAACGCGATGAACATGGCAACCACCCTCGCCGTCTATGCCTCGATTTGCAAAAAAACCAATCGCCCGTTTGTGTTTCCCGGATCAAGGGTGCAATGGGACAGCCTCACCGACATGACCGATGCGCGGCAGTTGGCGAAACAGCAACTGTGGGCGGCTATTACGCCGGCTGCGGCTAACCAGGCATTCAATATCACCAATGGTGATGTATTCCGCTGGAAATGGATGTGGAGCCGAATTGCCGAATACTTCGACCTGCCTGCTGCTGACTATCCTGCGTCACCTTCGCCTCTAGAGAAGCAGATGGCGGACGATCAAGCCGTTTGGACGCAAATAGTCGCCGAACACGATTTGAAAGAATCCGATATCGGTCGCCTGATTTCCCCATGGCATACCGATGCCGACCTTGGCCGCCCAATCGAAGTGGTCACGGACATGTCGAAAAGCCGCCTGATGGGCTTCACTGCCTACCAAGCGAGCGATCAGGCATTTTTTGACGTGTTCGACAGGCTGCGGGAGATGCGCTTGATACCTTAGGCGTTTCCAGACAGATAAGGTGGGCACCTGGCGTGCCCCCCTCATTCAACAGTACTTTCCACGCCCTCGCCCCTCCCCTCATCTGCGACGTTCGTTTGCCCTGCGAAATCCTCCCGCCAGTCACCGGCAGAACGCAGCCGATCGTATATCCCAACTCCAAAATAGCGCCTTCAACAGGTATCGCTCTGTATCCAAGTGTGTACGGACGCAAACACGTTACACAACATTGATCTTCCCGCGCCCTCAGACACAAGCGAGATACACCAGCACGATGAACTGCGCTCACGGCCAGCGCAGTGCTCCTGTGCCTGACACCTGTCATTGGGAGCACCTGAACGGCTTCCACTTTCTTGACGACAAGTCGGAGGATTAAACCCATGCATACAAACGCGTCATCGGTCTTGAATCGGCTGCAACTTAATCTCGATCGCGCTGGGGACTGGATCGCCCCTTTGAGCCTGCGCGTTTTTCTGGCCTGGGAGTTTTTTGAAGCGGGATGGGAAAAGTGGAACGGTGAGAACTGGTTCCCGAGCATTCAAGGGGCCTTTCCTTTTCCGTTCAATCAGCTGCCGGCTACGTTCAATTGGCAGTTATCCATGTGGGCAGAACTGCTCTGTTCCATTGCTTTGCTTGTAGGCCTGGGCACACGGCTCTCGGCACTGATCCTCATCGTAGTCACCGTCGTGGCAACTGCCGCAGTTCACTGGCCAGCAGAGTGGTCGACGTTGAGCGAACTGGCTATGGGGTACTCCATCAGCAACAAAGGCTACGGCAATTTCAAGCTGCCGTTGATCTATCTCGTAGCACTTCTACCACTGGTATTCACAGGCGCCGGCAAGCTGAGCCTGGATGCATTCATCGGTCGGTATCTCAAGCATTTGAATGCACGCTGAGTGTTATCGCGTCACCAAGGTATCGCTCTCAATCCACTAGTAATCAGGAGTTTCATCATGACCCATATTGATAAAGTGCTGTACACCGGCAAAGTCCATACCTCTTCGGGTGGACGCAATGGCACCGCCCTCAGTGACGACGGCCGACTGGATATAAAGCTGTCGTCGCCTGGCACCTCTGGCGCCGGTACCAACCCAGAGCAGTTGTTCGCCGCAGGTTGGTCGGCTTGTTTTATCGGTGCAATGGGGCTTGCGGCGAGCAAGCTGAAAGTCACTCTCCCGGTTGACCTTGCCGTCGACGCCGAAGTGGATTTAGGCACAACCGATGGCGCGTATTTCCTCCAGGCTCGCCTCAACGTCTCCCTTCCCGGGCTGGATCGCAACGTCGCTCAAGAGCTGATCGATACCGCGCACCAGACATGCCCGTACTCCAAAGCGACGCGGAACAACATCAACGTGGTGATCAATCTGGTTTGAGCAGAACCGTAGCGGGTTTCAATCGCCCGATTCACACCCTCGGCTGCCAAAGGTGACCGTGTAGCTGTTGTGGATCGGGGATTTCAGACGTCGAATCGGAGTATTGAGATCATGCAAACGAACATTTCATCATCAGTGCATTCAGATCCACAGCCCCCGCTTGAAGCGACCGTCGGGCTCGGATTGCGCCGTGCGCTGCTCAACACGCTTCGTGACGCTCCCGTTGGGGATTTCGATTTTCTTGAGGTTGCTCCAGAGAATTGGATCGGCATCGGTGGCGCTTATGGTGAGGCCCTGCAGTTGCTCGCTGAACGCTATCCGCTGTCATGCCATGGTCTGTCACTCTCGCTGGGTGGCAGTGCACCGCTGGACGAACCTTTTCTTGAGCAAGTCCGAGGGTTTCTCGATCGCTTCAACGTGCCGTTCTATAGCGAACACCTGAGTTACTGCAGTGACGATGGCCATTTATATGACCTGTTGCCGCTGCCATTCACTGAGGAGGCCGTTCATCACGTTGCTGCGCGCATCCGCCGTGCACAGGACATTCTCGGTCGTCGTCTTGCTGTAGAGAACGTTTCTTACTACGCCGCTGCTCATCAGGACATGGACGAACTGACGTTCACCAATGCAGTGCTCCGCGAGGCCGATTGCGACCTGTTGCTCGATGTTAACAATGTGTACGTCAACTCAGTGAACCATCGATTTGATCCGGCGATTTTCCTGGCCGGCCTGGAACCAGAACGCGTAGTCGCCATGCATGTGGCTGGGCATTACGACGAAGCCGAGGACCTGATCATCGACACCCATGGTGCGTCGGTCAAACCGGTAGTCTGGTCATTGCTGGGCCAGGCTTATGGCCTCTTTGGCGTGAAGCCAACCCTGCTGGAACGCGATTTCAATTTTCCGCCTTACGACGAACTGGTGGCGGAGCTGAATACCATCAGGCAATTGCAGCGCGACGCGGCTGCTTTGGTGCGGGTGACTGTCGATGGCTGACTCCCCTTCAAGTTTGCACAGTCAGCAACTCGCGCTGACCCGTTACCTGCGTGACCCGGACGCTTATGCGCCGCCTGCGCAGATGAATCCTGCAAGAGCGCAGGTCTATCTCAACTTGGTGTTCAACAATCTGTTGGGGTTGCTGGGTGGGACGTTTCCGGTGCTGGTTGCCGTGCTGGGTGATGCCGGTTGGCGTGCGCTGGTACGACGTTTTTTGCGTGACTACCGCGCGCAAACGCCACGCTTCGGAGAAATTGCTCGTGAGTTTGTAGACTTCGTAGCGAGCCTGGAAGACTCGCCCGGTCTCGAACACCCCTGGTACCCGTTCTTGCCTGAATTGGCCCATTACGAGTGGGTGGAGATGGCGCTGCAACAGTTGGACGCTGCGCCGTTAAAAGTCAGTGATGCAGAACAGCTACTCGATCGTCCCCTCAGGTTTTCCCCGCTCGTCTGGCCGCTGGCTTACACCTGGGCCGTACATCGTCTCGGGCCAGGTCATCTGCCTTCTGAACCGCCAGAACAACCAACGTTGCTGCTGATCAGCCGTGTGCCGAGCGGCCAGGTGCAATTCTCCCAGGTCAGCCCTCTCGCGTTCCGTTTGTTGCAGCGGATCGAGCAGTTCCCTGACATGAATGGACGAGCACAGTTGCACGCTTTGGCTGCGGAGGCTGGTGCTTCAGACGTGACCGGCTTCGTCGCTGACGCACTGGTGCTGCTGCGCCAGCTGCATGCGCAAGCTGCCATCGGCGTAGCCGCGACACCCGTTTTAAAGCTGTTGTCCTGACTGACGAGCGAAGGCTGAAGTCGGTTTTTGTATCTCTATGTACCCAAACGCGAAGTCTTGGGATTGGCTTACAAATGCTCCGCTCGCCGATACATCGCCGATACATGACTCCCGCTAAATAGGCCTACCCGAACAAGGACGCTCTGTCGAAGTGGACGACGCTTGCGCCCTTCGCCTCGAGCTTCCTTGAGGGTCTATCCGCCCTGTGGCATGAACCGCGGCCTGGCCGCGCAAAGCATCTGGAGAAGCACTATGTACCGTAAACCAATGTCGAACAAAACCAGTCTTGGCCTGGCCGCTATTGCTTTAGCCGGTGGCATGAGCCTGGCATCGTCTGCGGCTTTTGCTGTTGAGCCTTTGTCTCAAGGCTACCAACTGGCATCGGCCGATAAAACCGGCGAAGGCAAGTGTGGCGAGGGCAAATGCGGGGCCAGCGAAGCCAGCGACAAGTCCGCTACTGCCGAAGGCAAGTGCGGTGAAGGCAAGTGTGGCGACGACTCTTTCGCTCGCACAGACACCGACCATGATGGCCTCGTCTCTCTTAAAGAACTGCTGGCTGTAGCGCCTCAGGGCGGTGAAGAATTCAAAGCGATGGACACCAACCACGATGGTTTCCTTTCGGAAGGTGAGGTCTACAAGTTCAGAACCAACCAGTACATTTCCAACGGCAAGAAAGTACCCACCGAGCTATTTACCCGCATGAGCAAAGCGCAGAACTGATTCCTCCCGCCGTAGCATTCGCCCTCCCCGCGTCTGCAGCCAGGGAGGGCGATTTACCTTCTGCAAAGCCCCCAGTTGTATTGATTACACCACGTCATAAGTGAAGTTCTCCGCCCCTGATTTATCCCCTGAACGCAACACTCTAAAGTCCATCCCACTGCTCCCCTCATCATGTCGATGGGGCGCCTACTGGAGACTTATCCCATGCCTTTCATCAGCGTTCGTATCACTCGCGACGGCGTTACCAAAGAACAGAAATCTCAAGTCATCGCCGAGATAACCAAAACCATGCAAACCGTCCTCAACAAGGACCCGCACCTCACCCATATCGTTATTGAAGAGGTCGACACCGACAACTGGGGCTATGCCGGAATCACCACCACTGAGTATCGCCAACAACTGACGGAGTCGAAGAAATGACTTTTCCCGTCAGTATCGACTTTGTGTCGGATGTCGTGTGCCCCTGGTGCGCACTCGGCGCCACAGCGCTGGAACAAGCCATCGCGAATGTTGCCGGCGAAGTTGCTGTGGAGTTGACCTTCAAGCCTTTCGAACTGAACCCGGACATGCCGGCCGAGGGCGAGCCCGCCATCAAGCACATGATGCGCAAATACGGGCGCAGCGCCGAAGAAGTCGCCTCGCGCAATGAAATGATCGTCGCGCGTGGCAAGGCCATCGGTTTTCACTTCGACCTGGAAAAGCGCAGCCATTTCTACAACACTTTCGACGCCCATCGCCTTCTGCTCTGGGCCGTGCGGGAGGGCCGCCAGGTCGCGCTGAAAAAAATCCTGATCGAGGCTTATTTCACCAATGGCGAGAACCCCAGCGACCACGAAACACTGGTGCGCTTGGCCGGTGAAGCGGGACTTTCAACCACCCGCGCCCGAGAGATTTTGGCCAGCGAGGCGTTCGCTCTCGAGGTCCGTGAACTTGAGAGTTTTTACCTTGAGCGCGGGATTAATTCGGTCCCGGCCATGGTGCTGAACGGTCGTCAGTTGGTGTCCGGATCGCTATCCGTCAAGGAATACGAACAAATCCTCAGGCAAGTGGCACGAGAGTCCGCCCCGGCCTGACAAAGCGATTTACCAGCACGATGCCTGGGCAAGCCCACGGCATCGGTCACTCAACTTTTGCGGAGTACATCGTCATGTCGAACGCCCCTTATCCGCTGAACCGCACCGCTTATCTGCTGGTCGATCCGTACAACGATTTTCTCTCGGACAACGGCAAGGTCTTCCCCTTGATCAAGCCGATTGCCGAACAGGTCGGGCTGCTCGACAACCTGCGAGCCCTCGATGGCGCCGTACGAGCGCAGAACATTCCGGTGGTCATCGTGCCGCACCACCGCTGGGAACACGGCGACTATGAAGGCTGGGACCATCCAACACCGACCCAGTGCAAAATCATGCACATGCACCACTTCGCACGCGGTGAATGGGGCGGCGAATGGCATCCCGATTTCGCGCCGAAGGACGGCGACATTGTCGTGCAGGAACATTGGGGCGCCAGCGGCTTTGCCAATACCGACCTTGATTTTCGCCTGAAGCAGAAAGGCATCACCCACGTCATCATCGTCGGCCTGCTCGCCAACACCTGCATCGAAGCGACCGCCCGCTACGCCTCGGAATTGGGCTACCACGTCACGCTGGTGCGCGATGCGACCGCCGCTTTCCGCGCGGAAATGATGCACGCCGCCCACGAGTTGAACGGGCCGACTTTCGCTCACTCAATCGTCACCACCCAGGAACTGATTGAGGCGTTGGCAGCGCAGGAGTAATGGCGATCAACCTCAGCGATTTCGCCAGTTTGCCGAGGTGGTGCGTCAAGGCCGCTTTCTGCAATTGGCGATCAGCCCAGCGCAACCTGAGCGTCAGCCGCGCCCGGGCAGGTTCGAGCAGCTCCTGCTGAAACCGGGGCACCACGGGCCCCGCTTCCACGTGCAACAGCTCTCTCTTTCCTGTCAAAAATGCACCTTGAGCAAGAGACTCAACGCGTTCTGGTCGGTAGGGAATCCGCTCGTGTCTTCAATCCCGTATTTATTCGACCAGTAATCCCATTCAAGTCCCGCATAAAAACGTTTTTGCTGTTGCCCCAGCGCCTTGCCCACGTCGTATTTGACTTGTGGGTTGAAGTGAAAGCTCCTGGCCACATAGTTGGAGGTGCCTTTGTTGCCGACGTCGTTGACGTACCACTCCAGATAGCCGTCGAAAAGAATGTCGGAGCGACCCACCGGGAGGGTCATGGACCAGGTCGGGTTGATCTGCCATTGACCTGAGGCCTTACCGGTGATGCCGTCGGGTTTGCGGTAGTAGGTATTCAGGGAAAAGCGATCGAAGCCTGGAAGCACGAGGTCGACAGCGGGGCCCAGCAGGTATTTGCGATTGCGGTTTTCACCGCGCTCGTAGGTGGCGGCGATGAGGACGTCCTTGACGATGCCATAGCTCAGGGAGCGGTCACTGATTTTGCCCAGCGACAGCCGTGGGGAGAATTCACCGTAGTAGGAATGGCCGTCGGCACCCGAGAGTCCACTGGACCATTTGTTGTCGACGAACATGAAGATATCGCCCCACGTCCAGCCGCTGGCGTGTTCGAAGCTCAGCGTTTGCTGAGTATCGTCGCCAGTGCCGTCGACTTTGAAATGCTGGCCGTAGAGGTAGCTCAAGCTGTTGTCGTTCCACAACAGAGGGCCAGCTTCGGCGCCGGCGCTGGCCAGAGCTAACAGCGGCGCCAGGCTGCGACGCAGCAGTGAAGGTGCAAGTAATGGAGTACGCGATGCGTTCATGGGCTGCCCTTGTCAGGTGATTGGCGGATATCACCGGCAAGGCATGCCCGAGCTGCGGATCAAGCAGCTGCTCTGGCCCTCAAATTCACGAGGGGCGCCCCTTGCCGGGTGCGCGGCGTAATGCCGCCAGAGCAATGCCCTGCACCTTGGGTCCTGTTGAGAGCCCTCTGTGCTGACCGCTTCTACTCGATTCCGGACTAAGCAGGGGTTGTGCCAACTGAGCGAATACAATCTTTAACCCTCATTCAGCACAATCCCTACGTAAAACTGAATACTTTGCAGCCATCGGTTGCGCACCAGATTGAGGCGCGCCCACTTGAATTCGCACCGTTGCGAATCGCCTGCCCACCTCCTGCTGATTGCCTCGCCCGCCGGATCCCATGAAGGCGGGCCTGCTACGGCTTGGCACACTTTTGGCTATTACCACTTTCGAGTAGAAGCGGTCAGTGCCAGCAATGGCACCGGGCATTGCTCTTGCGCCCTTCCCTGTGGGCGTACGTCCGATTGGATGCTTGAACGCGGCGCCAGCGCCCCGGGCAAGAGAGAAGTGTCAGCCGTGTAACTACGCATACGCGCCCTCTCTCCTCCCTTGTTCTCTCCAATCGGTCCCGCGCTGGCGTGCCGATTGGCGCGCGGCGGTTTTCGAATCGTTGTGGAGAACACATCATGAAAATTCGCTTTGCCTTGGGTCAACCGCTTCGCTCGCTACTGGCCATGGCGCTTGTGCCCGCCGCCCTGATCGCCTCTCCACTGGCTTTGGCCAATGACAAGGTGGTGCTGCTCACTTCCTGGTATGCCCAAGCTGAACAGGGCGGTTTCTACCAGGCCCTGGCGGATGGACTGTATGAAAAAGAAGGCCTGGACGTGACCATCCGCATGGGTGGGCCCCAGGTCAATGGCATGCAGTTACTGCTCAACAAGCAGGCCGATTTCATCGTCAACTACGACTTGCAGATTCTCAAAAGTGTGGAGCAAGGCCTGCCGGTGGTGGCCGTGGCCGCGCCCTTTCAGGGTGATCCTCAGGGTCTGCTGACGCATGCCGATGTGAGCGGCCTGGATGCGTTGCAGAACAAACAGGTGCTGGTGTCCACCTCGGGCCAGCAAACGTGGTGGCCGTGGCTCAAGGAAAAATATCAGCTCAAGGACAGCCAGGCCCGCCCCTACACCTTCAACCTGCAACCCTTCCTCGCGAACGCCAACACCACGCAGCAGGCCTATGCCAGCTCCGAGTTGTTCCAGGCGTTGAAGGCCGGGGAGAAAGCCAACTTCTTCCTGTTTGCCGACGCCGGTTACCCGCCCTACGGCTCGACCCTGGCCACTCGCCAGGACGTGATCGATCAGCATCCGGAGCGAGTCCAGCGCTTTGTTCGCGCCTCGATGGAGGGCTGGAAGCGCTACCTCGACAACCCGAGCGCCAACCACCTGATCAAGGCCGACAACCCGAACATGAGCGATGAATTGCTCGCCTGGGGCTTGTCGACGCTCAAGCAATATCGCCTGGTCACCGGTGGTGATGCCGCCACCCAAGGCATCGGCGTGATGAGCGATGCGCGCTGGCAGGCCACCCGAAACTTCATGGTCGACGCCGGCCTGCTCGGTGCCGATGCGCCTTGGCAGAAGGCCTACACCACGCGCTTCGTCGAGGACTTGAAGGTACTGCCTGGCGCCGACCAGTCCGCCAGCCGCTGAGCCTGATTGCAAGACTGCTGAACCCAGAGCCCGAGCCCAAGAGCCGGCTGAACGATTACCGTGAGGACACTTGTTATGTTGGTCACCAAACAACCTGTATTGCGCCGCTTCTGGTATGCCCTGCTGCCCATGACCGCGCTGGATGCCGGCCCGCAGTCCTTCACTTTACTGGGTGAGGCGCTGGTGCTGTGGAAGCGCCCCGACGGCACCCCGGTGGCCATGCGCGACCGTTGCTGCCACCGCACCGCCAAGCTCTCGAAAGGTTTTGTCAGCGAGGACGGCAACATCGCCTGCGGCTATCACGGCTGGGAATACGACTGCACCGGCACCTGCGTGAAGATCCCGCAAAACCCCGCTGGCATGATTCCGCCGGGCGCCTCGGTCCAGGCCTTTCACTGCCAGGAAAAATACGGCTACGCCTGGGTCGCCCTCGACGATCCTCTGCAACCAATCCCTGAGTTTCCCGAGGATGGCGCCCCGGGCTACCGGCGCATCTTCCAGTTTTATGAAGAGTGGAAAACCAGCCCGCTGCGGGTCATGGAAAACTCCTTTGACAACTCGCATTTTTCCTTCGTCCACAAAGCCAATTTCGGCCTTTTCGACCAGCCCGCGCCGGCCGGCTACGAGTTTCGCGAAACCGACTACGGCTTCGAGGCGGAGACTCGGGTGCCGATCCGCAATCCTGAGGAGAGCTATCGCATCACCGGCACCCGCGAGCCGATCACCCAGCGCCACCTGATCAACCGCTATTACCTGCCCTTCTCCCGGCGCTTTGGCTGCATGTACCCGGACAGCGGCATCCACCACATCATCTACAACTGCGCGACGCCCATGGAAGACGGGCGCCTGATGCTGGTCCAGTGGTTGTATCGCAATGACAGCGAAGAGCAATGCTCGACCCAGGAACTTATCGATTGGGACGCAGCGATCACCGCCGAAGACCGCGACATCCTCGAAGCCACCGATTACGACGCCTGTGTCGACACCCGCCGGCGAGTGGAACTGCACATGCCGTCGGACAAGCCTGGCCTGGTGATTCGCCGGCAACTGCTGGGCCTGCTCGAAGCCCATGGTGAAAGTGAAGTTTTCCTCAGCCGTTGAAGTCAGCGCCCCGGTGTGCCGGGGCTTTACCGCACGCTCATGACCCAAGGGGAGAGCGCTATGTTGATGCAAACCATAACTGGGGCCAACGCCCTGCCACAGGCATTGCCACGGGGCGACAGCGTCGGCGTGCAAACACCGCTGTTCGCCAATCAGGTGGAAAAAACCTACAGCAACGGCACCCAGGCCTTGAGCCGGGTGAAGCTGGCCATTCAGCGCGGCGAGTTCGTTTCATTGCTCGGCCCTTCGGGCTGCGGCAAGAGCACCCTGTTGAAAATGTTCGCCGGCCTCGAAAAACCCTCCGCCGGCCACGTGCGCTGGTGGGGCAAAGACAGCCCGGCGAGCCCGACCCAAGGGCAAAGCCTGGCGATGGTGTTCCAGGAGGCGACCCTGATGCCTTGGGCGAAGGTCAGCGACAACGTGCGCCTGCCGCTGGACCTGGCCAATGTGCCCAAAACCCAGAGCCAGCCAAAAGTCGACGCAGCCCTTGCTCTTGTCGGCTTGGACCGCTTCAGCCAGGTGTACCCGCGGGAACTGTCCGGCGGCATGCAAATGCGCGCGTCCATCGCCCGGGCCTTGGCCACCGAGCCCAATCTGCTGCTGATGGACGAGCCCTTCGGCGCCCTGGATGAGTTCACCCGCAACAAGCTCGACAGCGACCTGCGTCAGCTGTGGGCTAGCCGCGACCTGACCGTGGTGTTCGTCACCCACAGCATTTTCGAGGCCGTCTACCTGTCATCGCGGGTGGTGGTGATGGGGGCGCGCCCGGGCCGAGTAATCGCCGACATCGAAATCGACGGCCCGTTGGAACGAGACGAGGCCTACCGCACCTCCCCGGCCTTTATCGCGCAGTGCGCACGTCTGTCCCGGCTCCTGGCCGAGGCCAATGGCGATCCTTGCTGACTTCACTGAGAGCCCGATCATGAACCCGACCTTTACTCCCTGGTTACGTCACCCCACGGTGTTGCGCATCGTCTCGCCGCTGCTGCTCGGCGCGGTATTGCTGGGTCTGTGGCAATTGGCATGTGTGGCCTGGAAGGTCCCGGTGTATCTGGTGCCCTCCCCGGTCGATATCGGCCGCACCCTGATCAGCGATGGCCCGATGCTGTTCGGTGCATTGTGGATGACCTTGAAGATCACTTTTTTCTCGTTTGCCCTGGCGGTGCTTATCGGCACCTTGGCGGCCTTTGTGTTTGTGCAGAGCCGCGTGCTGGAAGCCAGCCTGTTTCCCTACGCCATCCTGTTGCAGGTGACGCCGGTGGTGGCCGTGGCGCCGCTGATCATCATCTGGTGCAGCAACACCACGCTGGCATTGATTATTTGCGCGACTCTGGTGGCGATTTTCCCGATCATCGCCAACACCGTACTCGGCTTGCGCAGCGTCAACCCCGGCCTGCTCAATCTGTTCCGTCTGAACCGCGCCAGCCGCTGGCAGGTGCTGTTGCGCCTGCGCATTCCCAGCGCCCTGCCGTGTTTTTTTGCCGGGCTACGCATTGCCAGCGGGCTGGCGTTGATCGGCGCGGTGGTGGCGGAGTTCGTCGCCGGCACCGGGGGCACCGGTGCAGGGCTGGCGTATCAGATTCTCCAGGCCGGCTTTCAACTGAATATTCCAAGGCTGTTCGCTGCCCTGCTGCTGATCGCGTTGACCGGTGTCGCGTTATTCAGCCTGATGGCCGTGCTGGCCCGGTTGAGCCTGCGCAACTGGCACGAAAGCGAACTCGGCTGACCCTTGAATCCGCCGCAGGTGCGGCGTATGGAGCCTCACATGAAGATTCAAAATAGCTGGCTGGTACGTAACGCCAGCGCCATCCTCACCGGTTTGTCCGGCGCGGCGGCGCGCCACGCCGGGCCTGATATCCGTATCGTCGACGGCCACATCAGCGCCATCGGCGCCCTGCAACCCCAGCCCGGCGAGCGAGTGCTGGATGCCACCGATTGCGTGGTCTACCCGGCGTGGGTCAATACCCACCATCACCTGTTTCAGTCGCTGCTCAAAGGCATTCCCGCAGGTATCGACCAGAGCCTGGGAGCCTGGCTGGGTGCCGTGCCCTATCGCTATCGCGGCGCGTTTGACGAGCAAAGCTTTCGCCTCGCCGCGCGCATTGGCCTGGTCGAATTGGCACGATCCGGCTGCGCCACCGTCGCAGACCATCATTACCTGTACTTGCCGGGCATGGACTTTGACAGTGCCGAGGTGCTGTTCGAGGAAGCCGAACGGCTGGGGCTGCGGTTTGTCCTCTGCCGTGGCGGCGCCACTCAAGCACGGCAAGCCGAAGGCAAGTCCGTGGCTGGGCCGGAGACCCTGGAACAATACCTGGACGACGTCGAGCGTCTGGTACGGCGCTACCACGACCCGGCCGCCGATGCCTGGCGGCGGGTGGTGATGGCGCCCACCAGCCCGCCCTACTCCATGCCTGCCGAACACCTGCGCGAAACCGCCCGGGTCGCCCGGCGACTGGGCATTCGCCTGCACAGTCATCTGAGCGAAACCGTCGAATATCAAAATGAGGTGCAGCAACGCCACGGCATGTCTCCAGTGGCGTTCTGTGCCGAACACGAGTGGCTGGGGCCGGACGTGTGGTTCGCGCATTTGGTGAAACTCGACGCCGAGGAAATCCGCATGCTGGGGGCCAGCGGTACGGGCATTGCCCATTGCCCGCAAAGCAATGGCCGCCTGGGCAGTGGCATTGCCGATGTGGTGGCCATGGAGGCTGCGGGAATGCCAGTGTCGATTGGCGTGGATGGCGCCGCCTCCAACGAGGCCTGCGACATGATCAGCGAAACCCACGCCGCGTGGCTGATGCAACGGGCCAGACTTGGCGAACGGACCCGCCCGCGTTATGCCGGCGGTGACGAGGAAGGCGGTGCCAGCGCGGCCACGGTGGAAGACGTGGTGCGCTGGGGTACGTCTGGCGGGGCTCGGGTGCTGGGGCTGGACGCCGTGGGCAGCGTGCAAGTGGGCATGGCGGCCGACCTGGCGATCTACCGCCTGGACCAGCCGCGATACTTCGGCCTGCATGACCCGGCGATCGGGCCGGTGGTGGGCGGAGGACGCCCGACGTTGCGCGCCTTGCTGGTCGGTGGGCGGTTGACCGTACACGACGACCAGTTGCCTGACGTCGACCTGGCCGAACTCGGCGCCCAGGCCCGGGACGCGGTGCGACGGTTGCAGCAGGCCGCAGGCGTACGCTCATGAGCTGATCTCCCCGGCACGTGCTGCCGTGCCAATACTCGGCCGCATCAAATGTCTGGTAGATGGAAAAATACGGCAGTAATCGACTTGGGACTGTCATCAGCCAGTTTTAGGGGCCCGGAAGAAAGCAGCGGACGGCGTGTCACAAGGCGCTGCTACAACAATTGCTCGCGTAGAAAATTGATGAACGCCATCGTCCGCGCTGAACGTCGGCGCTCGCGGCTGAGTACCGCGCTGACAGGCAGCGCGCTGGTCTGATAGTTGTCGAGTACGGTACTTACCCTGCCCTGCTCGACGTCAGCTGTGAACAGCCATTGCGGTGAGAGGGAAATACCCAGGCCGGAGAGCACCATTTCGCGGATGGCCTCGCTGCTGTTGCTGGTGACGTTACCCTGGATAACTACATCGAACGCCTGGCCAAGGTGCGTAAAGTGCCAACGGTCGTAATGCTCCAGCAACGTGAAGCCGATGCAGTTGTGATCGGACAGTTCGCTGGGCTCACGTGGCACGCCGTGCAGAGCCAGGTAACCGGGCGCGGCATAGACACGCCGTGGGCTATTGCCCAGTGGCAGTGCCACCAATCCCTCGCTCTTCACCGCGCCAATGCGAATAGCCAGATCGATGTTTTCCTTGAGCAGGTCTTCATTGTGGTCACTCAGCCGCAGGTCAATCCGCACGTCAGGATGGCGTTGCAGGAAAGTCCCTATGAGCGGTGCGATGCATAACCTTCCATAACTGACTGGGGCGGCGACTCGTAAAGGGCCGGCGATCTGCTCCTGGCCACTGGTGAAGCTTCGCGTGGCAGTTTCGACGTGGCCGAGAATTTCCTGGCAGTGGTCGTAGAAGCGTTGACCTTGGTCGGTCAGGGCCAAATGCCGAGTGCTGCGTGCGAACAGTGGCCCACCCAGATACTGCTCCAGCGCGCGCACTTGCTTACTCACTGCCGGCTGCCCCATGTTCAGTTCACGGGCGACCGCCGAGAAAGACCCGCGCTCCACGACGCGAACAAAGACATGCATGCTGTCGAACAGATCCATCGACGATTGGTTCTCTTTGGGGAATAAGTCATATGCAAATTGGGTTTCTTATCGGAATGATTAAAGCGCGGCAATCTGTAAGCGTCCATCCCAACACAGGTTCCCGTCATGAAACATTCCATGCTTGCCGCCATCGCCGAGTCCGCTCAATCCCCGCTGGTCATCCGTTACATCGACCGCCCTGTTCCCGGTAAGGGGCAAGTACTGGTCAAGGTTCACGCCGCAGGGGTCAATCCGCTCGATACCAAAATTGCCGCCGGCGCAGGCGCTCACGCCCGCCAAACGCTGCCGGCGGTGCTCGGCCTTGATCTTGCCGGTACGGTGGTCGAAGTGGGCGAAGCGGTCGAGGGGTTCACCCAGGGCCAGGAAGTCTTCGGCATGCCCGGCGGGATCGGCGGAGCCCAAGGCACCATCGCCGAGTACATTGCCGTGGATGCCCGCCTTATCGCGGTCAAGCCACACACCTTCAGCATGCGTGAGGCGGCTGCATTGCCTCTGGTATTCATCACCGCGTGGGAAGGTCTGGTCGATCACGCCAATGTCCGCTCCGGTCAGCGTGTCCTGATTCATGGGGGCGCGGGTGGGGTCGGCCAAGTGGCTGTGCAACTGGCCAAGGCACGCGGTGCCGATGTGTACGCCACCGGTTCGGCGGGCAGTCTGGACTTCATACGCTCGCTGGGGGCTACAGCGATCGACTATCAGGCACAGAGCGTTGAGGATTATGTCGAGCACTACACCGCCGGCGAAGGGTTCGACATTGCCTATGACACCGTCGGCGGCAGCACGCTGGATGCATCATTCAAAGCCGTGAAAGCCTATACCGGGCACGTGCTGAGCTGCCTGGGTTGGGGCCAGCACAGCCTGGCACCGTTGTCGTTCAAAAGTGCCACCTACTCGGGCGTCTTCACCCTGGCGCCACTGCTCACCGGCAAAGGACGCGAACACCACGGCGCCATCCTGCGCGAGGCCGCTGCGTTGGCCAATGCGGGTCAACTGACAATCCGCGTGGATCAACAGCACTTTGCGCCGCAAGACGTCAACGAGGCATTTCGCCAAGTCGCCGAAGGCCGCGGCAAGGGCAAGACGGTCATCGAGTTTGTGGGTGCATAGTTCCTTGTGATCTCTTTAGAGCGCACTCGGCCAAAAGCGTGCGCAATGGTCCGCAACGTCCTCGCCGCCATTCTCCCAGCCAAAAGCGTCAAACACGTAGCACCCCACGAGTTGAACGGGCCGACCTTCGCTCATTCAATCGTGACCACCCAAGAATTGATTGACGCGCTGGCAGTGCAGGAGTAATGGCCGATGACCCTCATAGGATAGCTGATCGATCACCGGCCCATTTCTACACGGCCCAACAGGAGCAGCCCAAGGCACCAAAAAAACTTCGGGGGTCCGATACTGGAGCATTGGATCCCCATGCACCGGCATGATCGTGACCGTGCAGGCCGCAAAAGCTTGCGCAGCCGCACGAGGCCGCGACTTGGGCGCGCAGCGGAGCCAGCGAGTTTCTGCCTGCTCCGTCTGGGTCTCCCCAGGCGCCATAACCTTTAAAGGTACGCGTCGGCGACCAGTCAGGCATGGCGGGCGGTAGCGGGTTGTCGTCAAACCTGGCGAATTGGCCGGCCCCGTAAACCACGCGCCCGCCAACCACGGTCATATCGGCGGTAAGAAATGAAATCTCCTCTTCAGGCACAGAGAAGTAGTCCTTACTTGGCACAATCAGGTCAGCAAAGTGACCGGTCTGGATGCGACCACGTTTGCCCTCTTCGTTAGAAAACCAGGCGACATTCTCTGTCCACATCCGCAACGCCGCTTCGCGATCAAGCAGGTTTCGTTGAGGGTACAGATTCAGACCGCCCACCGTTTTACCGGTTACCATCCAGGATAGCGAAACCCAGGGGTTGTAGGAGGCAACCCGGGTGGCATCGGTGCCTGCAGACACTTTCACCCCTTTTTCCAGTATGCGCGCTACGGGCGGGGTCGCTTGCGCCGCACGGGCGCCGTAGCGCTCGACGAAGTACTCCCCCTGATAAGCCATACGATGTTGTACAGCGATGCCACCGCCGAGCGCGGCGATACGGTCGATCGATTTGTCCGAGATGGTTTCGGCATGATCAAAGAACCAATTGATGCCAGCGAGGGGGATGTCCTCGTTGACCTTCTCAAATACATCCAGCGCTCGGGTAATGGTTTCGTCGTAGGTGGCATGCAACCGCCACGGCCATCGGTTCTCTGCGAGGATGCGCACAACTTCCTCCAGTTCTCCCTCCATCTCGGGCTGCAGGTCCGGTCGCGGCTGGCGAAAATCTTCGAAGTCGGCAGCGGAAAACACCAACATTTCGCCCGCGCCGTTGTGACGGAAGTAGTCGTTTCCTTGCTTGTACTTAACGCTGGAGGTCCACTTGAGGAAATCCTCCTTCTCTTCCTTGGGTTTCTGAGTGAACAGGTTGTAAGCCAACCTGACCGTCATTTGCCCATCGTTGTCCAACTTCTGGATCACTGCGTAATCGTCGGGATAGTTTTGGAAACCGCCGCCCGCATCAATAAGCCCTGTCACACCCAAGCGATTGAGCTCGCGCATGAAATGGCGAGTGGAGTTGACCTGATAGTCGAAGGGCAACTTCGGTCCCTTGGCCAACGTGGCGTAAAGGATCGTCGCGTTGGGCGTGGCCAACAGCAGGCCCGTAGGCGCACCATTGGCATCGCGGTAAATTTTCCCGCCTGGTGGCTCGGGGGTATCTCGGGTGTAGCCGACCGCGCGCAAGGCCGCACCATTGAGCAAGGTCCGGTCATAGAGATGCAGAAGAAATACAGGTGTATCGGGCGCGATCGCATTGATCTCGGCTATGGTTGGCAAACGCTTTTCAACGAACTGGTGTTCAGTGAAGCCACCTACCACGCGCACCCACTGCGGTGCTGGTGTGTTAGCCACTTGGCGCTTGAGCATGTCCATGGCGTCAGCCAGTGAACGCACACCGTCCCAGCGCAATTCCAGATTGTAGTTAAGGCCGCCGCGGACCATGTGGGTATGGTTATCGACTAAGCCAGGGAGCACACAACGGCGCTTGAGGTCGACAACTTTTGTGGCTGAGCCAGCCAGCGCCATGACTTCCTGGTCTGACCCTACAGCCAGAAACTTGCCGTCTTTGATTGCAACGGCGTGGGCGACTGGGTTGGCGCGATCCAGTGTAGTGATCTCGCCATTGTGGAAAATGATGTCCGGAATGGAATCGGTCATATCGGGCCCTTCCCTACTTAGAGTTTCGGAAAAAGCGCTGCGTCCAAAGACACCCCCTAACGCTAAGGTGGAGGCGGCCTGGAGAAGTTTTCGGCGCGATGTCATAGGTAGAGGCCTCACAGATATAAAGCCCGTTTCCAGGGCCTTCAGGGAATAGCGAACCTTGAGAACCGGTTACTCACGTCTGACTGGACTTTTTAAACTGCATACATCCTCATGCTCCACCTCGTGTTTTGGACAATAACGCCGATGGGTGGAGCTATCGCGTCAGCGCTGCGCGACAGCTCTTGCATAACGGATTTATTTAGCAGGGTTTGGACCGATGTGCTCGCCATGTTGCACCCGCTCAGGCGCCTTATGCACCATGGTGTAGGCATAATCCACACCCATCCCGTAGGCGCCGGAATGTTCCTGCACGATCCCCATCACGGCTTCATAGGTCTCCTTGCGCGCCCAATCCCGCTGCCATTCGAGCAGCACCTGTTGCCAGGTAACCGGTACGATACCGGCCTGAATCATGCGGTCCATGGCGTAGTTGTGCGCGTCGATCGAGGTGCCACCCGAGGCGTCGGCAACCATATAGATTTCATAGTCTGTATCGCGCAGGCAGGACAGTGCGAAGGTCGTGTTGCAGACCTCGGTCCACAGGCCGGATACGACGATCTTCTTACGGCCGGCAATGGCGGACTCTGCCAGGGCATCACGAACGTTTTGGTCATCCCAGGAGTTCATTGAAGTACGTTCGAGGATTTTGTTCTGCGGATATACCGCTAGCAACTCGGGGTATGTATTACCAGAGAAACCCTCGGTTTCCACAGTCGTGATGGTGGTAGGTATGCCGAACGCTTTGGCAGCCTTGGCCAACCCCACGACATTATTTTTCAGCACCTGCCGATCTATCGACTGCACACCAAAGGAACGCGACCCGTCCTGGTAGGGCTAAAAGCCACTTTCCGGACGAGTTCAGGGGTGCCGAAAAGCCCCTTGAATTTACGAATGCAGCATTGTTCAGCCGCGTTCGCGGGGTTCAGTTAAATGCCCGAAAAACGCTTGCCAAGCTGCTTTTGCAAGTGCACATCATCTGCGGCTAATTCGCTCCCACCTTGAAGGGAAGTGCATCTTTGGATGTCTTCACGGTCCATGAACCGGACTGCCGGAACGAACTGGCAGACGCGTAGGTATCTTCCATGAACTGGAAATAGGTCATCTTTCCATCCTGAACTTTCGCATGGATGGAAAACGGTGATGTGAACAGATGTCCGACCGCCACGGAGCGGTAGGTGAACTTACCGAAAATCGCGACATCTTCGCCGGAAGCGATTTTGGTAGTAATCGTAAAGTCTTCGATTTTCCAGTAGTTTGAGACCTGCAAAAACAAAGAGCTAAAGGCTTTGGGACCTTTGTTTGTGCCGGTCCACGGCATGATTTTTCTGAGTTCTGGATTGTCAAAGTTTAGAGAAACATAGGTGGCGTCTGGAGCTGCCAACCTCATTGCCGCGGCTTCGACTTTATCGGGTGCGGTATTGGCCAGGAATTCCACGACAACCGCTAGTGAAGCAGCAGATTGCGCTTCAGTAGCTGACTGCGCCGACGCTGGAGTGATTGTTACTAACCATGAGGCGAGCGCCATTGCTGCAGTGATCAATTTGATGCTTCGAGTATTCATGAACTCTCCATTTATGAGTACGATTTTGCGATTCGCGGTCATCCAACCCATGTTGCAAATTGCTACGCGTCGAAAAGCGACAATTGGTACTGGAGCAAGGGCTATGCCAATTTTATAAAACTTATATAAATCGATATTTATCAATGACATATAACTTAATGTGATGTCGCGAGTATCGGGCTCGGAGTTTATCGAAGGGCTTGTTTGATCATTTGATGAAGTCTCGGCGAGGTTTTGTTGATTTGATCAATCCAGCTCAAGCGTGGTCCACGGTGAAGCGCCAGGCGGCCACGCAAAGTCACTCAAGACTCTCGTCATGCAACAAGCCGCTTTTCTTCAGGCGATAGGCCAGTGCCGGCCGGGTCAAGCCGAGCATGCGAGCGGCTTGCGAGACGTTTTGGTGTGAAAGCTCCATGGCGCGGCGCATCAGCCGTTCTTCCACAGCATCCAGGCTGATGTTTTTATCAAAGATCTGCGTAACCCAATCGGGACAAAGTTCTTCACCGCCAGCCTGAACCAACGCGCCATCAGAGTTGAGACGATCACCGTGCGAATCGTCTGTTTTTGGGAAGACTGCAAAGAGTGCATCCTGGCCTATGGTCTCGTTGCTGTCGGTCAGGATGACGCCACGCTCAATCGTATTTTCCAATTCGCGAATATTCCCCGGCCAGGCGTAGCGGCGACACAATTCAAGAGCTTTGTCTGATAAACCCAGCGTTCGCTTGTGATATTGCAAGTGAAATTTGCTTATAAAGTGCTCGGCCAGCAGTGGCAGATCTTCAAGTCGCTCGCGCAGTGGGGGAATCTGCACCGGAAACACATTCAAGCGGTAATAAAGATCGGCGCGAAACCGGCCGGCTTCGACGGCGTCGGCGAGGCTTTCATTGGTAGCAGCGATGACTCGCACATTGATCTTGCGGGTTCGGGAATCGCCTACCCGTTCCAGTTCACCCTCTTGCAGTACCCGAAGTAATGTCGCCTGCGCTCTGGGCGTCAGCTCCACCACCTCGTCTAGAAAAATCGTCCCTCCGTTGGCCCGTTCAAAGCGTCCTGGGCGGGTTTGATTGGCGCCGGTAAAAGCGCCTTTCTCAACACCAAACAATTCGGCTTCAATCAGGTCCTGAGGAATGGCAGCGCAGTTCACTGCGACAAACGCTTGCTCGGCGCGATCACTGCGCAGATGCACGCTCCGTGCGATGACCTCCTTGCCGACGCCAGTTTCTCCGAGCAGTAGGACGGAAATTTTTCCTTTGGCAGCCTTGTCGATCATCTTGCATACCTTCAAATAGGCAGGCGAGCGCCCTACTCCATAGAATTGAGCTTCCTGCTTCTCCAGGCTTCTACGCAGAGAGCTGATCTGTGATTGCAGTTCATACAGCTCCTCGATGATTGGGTCGGCTTGAAAGTACTGTCTGAATTCTGCGGCGTTCTCCCATTCCTCGGCAGGTTTACCAATAATGATGCAGCGCTCATCCCCGCATCCGCGACAGGTGGTTTCTTGGATGATGATTTCGCGTTTCATGAATGAAGAACTGTACGCACAGGCGTAGCCCAACAAAGACCAACAGACTGGTTCCTCCATCAGGCCGACTTCAGTCAGGCAAGTCTCGACCTCAAAGGAGTCAATCCATTCGAGCTCGCAATAAAAATGGCCGCTCTCCTGATCCAGCTCTAACTGAATGGGTTTCGCATTGACCATACCTTTGAGGGAATGCAGTTGCGGGCCGACCAGAAACATCTGCAACTGCGGACTGTCTGGTCTGAGCTTGCGGGCCATTTCCGCATCCTTGAGTCCAGACTGGTAGCCAAGGCGCAAGAAGAACCCCTTGGCGCGGTCGACGCCGAGGCTATTGATGAGTTCACGGCGAAAATTAGCCATCGCCGATACCTGCATCAACAACATGCGCTGCTCGCCAAACCAGATCTTGCCTTCCGTGCTTTGAAAACGAACCTGGTCGCTCAGGTCGTGAAAGCCGGAATAGTGGAGCTCAGGGTTGTAACTGACAGCCATTGAGAGAGACCTCGATTATTGTTTTGAGCGGTCTTGATCAAGCTGTGGCGCCGAGTGAAAGCACCGAAACAATCGATCGCGATATGAAGGGATTTTAGTGCATTGCTACGCAGAGCCAGCGGGCCTCCCGATGCAAAGACATGACGGTGCACGGGCTTCGCGGGCAGATGAAGGCAGTTACCAAGCGCCAAAGTCACAGCCAGGCTTAATGTTGGTGATCTGGCCCGAGCCGGCCATGTGCTGTGTTGGACTAGGTATTGGTCATTCGCAATATCCCAGCAGATTGCGAATGCACGCCTTCAGTATCGGCCGTCGATGAACGCGGGAATGGGGCGCCTCCCTGGCAAAGCGGTACTTCATTGGCCCCTCACTCCCGTGCTGATCAACCTTCAGCGGGTACCGGCGTGTCGAGCAATTGCTGCTCCCACAGATAAGCAATCCCGCTACCTGCAGCATGCTGGAGAAGCACATCGGTTACAGCGCCTGCCGTATCGAGGCGTGCCCAGTCGCGTTGCCATTCAGCCATGACTGCCAACCAGGTCATGACATTTGCCCCGGCGCCGACCATGCGTTGGATGGCGACTTGATGGGCTTCGACCGAAACGCCACCGCACGCGTCGGTGACCACGGTTACGTCCCAGCCCTCGCCTAGTGCTTGAATCGCTGGCATGGCGACGCAGACCTCAGTCCACAGGCCAGCCAGGACCAATTGCTTGCGGCCTGTTGCCTTGACCGCGTCCACTACTTTCTTGTCTTCCCAAGTATTGATGAGCGTTCGGTCAATCACCTCCTGACCGGGGAAAACGTCGGTGATTTGCGGAAAGATCCAACCGCCACGCTCGGCAATCACACTGGTCAGAATGGTCGGGACGTTAAACGCCTTCGCAGCCTTCGCCAATGCTGTCGCACAGTTGACCGCTGCGTGCGGATCGTGGCTATTGAGATTGGTGAGTTGAAAAGGCTGGTGGTCGATCAACACAAGTACGGAGTCTTCTGGACGAAGAAGCGAAGCAAGACCGTTACGAAAAGCCATTAATCCATCCTCTTGTTGCCGTGGGTTGGCACGTTTATTTGCGGGATCAGTTTCCGTGCAGCGCGCCTTATGAGCGGCGATGCCTCATGCACTGTGCAGCGCCCTCAAACCTTCGGGTAGTAGCAGCGAATGACTAACTGTGTCGCGGAATGAGGAACGCCACGGTTTTTGCTGCCATTCTCTGGCGATGGCTTCACGGCTTCATGACGACGCGCCCCAGCGGTTTGCTTCGCTCCGCGAAGTCATGCGCAGCAGCCTGCGATAGGGTAAAGGCCCGTTCAATGACAACCCGTATACGCCCCCGCAATACATCCTGTAGCAGCTTGTCGACACTCGCACGCACTGCCGGCCGCTCGAAAAGCGGCCCCATGTACGCACAGATCAGGACGTCCCCGGGAACCGCTATTGGCGCCAAGGCGCGAACTCCGTAATGTGCAGTTCAGATGTACGTTCTGGTAGTCGCATTCCGTGCGTAGCTGCGTGACAAAAAAAGGAACGTGGAAATGGATATAGAAGAGCTTGAAACCTTTGTAGAAGTGGCCGATGCCGGCGGCATTTCCCGTGCGGCAACGCGCCTGGGCACGTCGAAATCTATCGTCAGTCGCCGGCTTGCCCGCCTGGAAGCAGAGCTGGGCGTGCAACTGATGGCGCGTACCACCCGCGGTGCGGCCCTTACCGAAGCTGGGGCGACCTTCCGCGACTACGCCGCCAGAATATGCGCTGAGGCCGAGTCGGCACGCGATGCGATCTTGCCTTCCGGCGAGCTTTGTGGCCGCCTGCGGATCGCCGCGCCCCTGACTTTGGGGCCAATACATTTCGCGCCGATCCTCGCGGAAATGGCCAGGCGTCACCCACAGCTTCATGTGCAAACGAACTACACCGATCGTTTCGTTGACCTCATCGCCGAGGGGTATGACTGCGCGATACGGGTGGGCTACCTGCCCGATTCCAACATGATCGCCCGGTGTATCGGACCGATCTTTGGCCAATTGGTGGCAAGCCCCGTCTATATCAAGGCGCATGGAGCGCCCGAAACACCCGACGAAGTCGTCAGCCACCAAGCACTGATGCAAGGCAATGAATCGTGGTCATTCATGGATGGTGACACGATGGTTACGGTGCGCCCGCAGGGAACGTTCAAAGCCGACAATGGCACCGCATTGCTGGCCGCAGCTTTGGCCGGCATCGGCATTGCCTGGTTACCTGACTGGGTCACGCATGAGCATTTGGCGAGCGGCGCACTTGTAGCGATCATGACGGATTATCCGCCGCCTCCAGCAGGCGCTTATGTAGTTCGACCGCCAGGCCAGCACCCTGCGCGAAAGATAAGGGTGCTCACCGAATTGCTGCTTGAATACTGCGACCAGGCGGCACATATTCCTGAGTCGCAACAGAGCTGAAAGACCCGATTGCAAGCTCCCTTCGAGTGAGTCCTGAAAGCAAAGTATGGATACCAGGCTTACTTATTGATCCATCAGAGCTATCGCGGCTAATACGTCCAGTCCTGATCAGCGCACCCGAATATTTCTCCAAAGTTTCATTCCTCACTCGCGAATAACGCCAACACCCGGTTGGATGTTCCGATTTGTGCGACACAGTAATACAACCCACGAGACTACAAACCAAGGAACTGGATCCCTAATATCCGCCCCCGTATCGGCACGCTTGCACCATCCCTGGTGAATGCGCGCGGCCAAATAACTGCATGCCAGACAGGTGAGTAATGATCGATTTGGAAGGAAAACGTGCGTTGGTGACGGGAGGAGCTCGCGGGATCGGCGCCGCTATCGCAGTGGCACTGGCAGAGAATGGCGCCGATGTTGCGTTCACCTACCAGCAGTCGACGGAAAAAGCTGAGGCAGTGGCCAAATTCATCGCTGATAAAGGGCGTCGTGCTATCGCGATTCAAGCCGACAGTGCCAACCCGCAAGCCATTGAATGCGCAGTCGCGCAGGCCATCTCGACGCTGGGCGGCCTCGATATTCTCGTCAATAGCGCGGCTATCGGCTTGAACGGAATGATCGCCGACATTGATGTAGACGACTATCAAGCACTGATGGATATCAACGTGCGAGGCCCCGTCCTGTTCGCAAAGGCGGTCATCCCGCATCTGCCCGCTGGCGGAAGAATCATCACAATTGGCTCGGGACTGGCAGAGCGGGTGCCCTTTGCGGGTGTAACAGCCTATGCAATGTCCAAGTCGGCGTTGCTCGCATTCACCCGGGGTTTGTCACGTGAACTCGGCCACACCGGCATAACCGTTAATCTTGTTCAGCCGGGATCGGTCGACACCGACGCAAATCCAGCCGACGGCCCCGCCGGCGACTTTCAGCGGAGCCTGTCGTCCTTGGGACGTTTTGGCGAGCCTCGCGAGGTTGCGAGTGCGGTGGTCTATCTGGCCAGTCCTGCCGCGAGCCTGATCACTGGCGCCATCCTGACCGTGGACGGCGGTGCGATCGCTTGACTAACGCTCAGGCAGCTGTCCGCAGTGGACGGCAGCCATGGACTGTTGGTCAGGGGTTGAAACGCACTAATGGCCATTTGCAGAGGCAGGAAGCATTGGATATTGATGATCTTCGAACCTTCGTCGAGGTAGCCGACGCGGGCGGTGTTTCGTCGGCGGCCCGGCGACTGGGTGTTGCGAAATCGATAATAAGCCGCAGGCTTCTGAAGATGGAAACCCAACTGGGTGTGCAGCTATTGGCCAGGACAACCCGTGGTGCTGCTGTCACCGAAGCGGGAGCCGCCTTGCGAGAGTATGCGGCGCGGATCGTCGCTGAGTTTGACGCGGCAAGGGACGCCATTGTTCCAGATGGAGACCTTCGAGGCCGCTTCCGGATCGCAGCACCGATCTCGTACGGCCCGACACATATTGCCCCCGTGCTTGCTGAAATGGGGCGACGCCACCCTCTCCTGCACATTCATGCAAGTTACAGCGATCGTATCGTCGATCTGATTGGCGAGGGCTTCGATTGTGCTATTCGGGTCGGCCATTTACAGAGCTCCAATTTCATCGCAAAGCGTGTGGGCAGCATTCACGGCAAACTCGTGGCAAGCCCAGGCTATGTGAATACACATGGAGCGCCAGAGGCTCCCCACGAGATTCTTACGCATGAATCTCTTATGCAAGGTGCGGAAACCTGGCGGTTTATGGATGGCCAAAAGTCCATCATGGTTAATCCCCAAGGGCGCTTCAAGGCTGACAATCCTGTCGCGCTCGCCGTGGCAGCCGTTGCAGGTCTGGGTCTAGGGTACCTTTCTGACAGCGTCATCGACGAGCACATCAAATCTGGCGCATTGGTGTCCGTCATGCACAGATATCCCCCTGTTCCGGCGGGTATTTACATTGTTCGCCCCCAAAGCCAGCACCCTGCGCGAAAGATACGGGTGCTGACGGACATGCTGGTCGATTGGTTCGCAGATGTGAGCCCGGGCAACGTCCTCTCCCTTTAGAAGGCAAGCCACTCGGGACGGCGAGCGTTCAATCTATCCAATTGCCGGACGCATCTTCCACTCGTAGTTCCTGCACAACCATGCCATTCGCCTGCATGCAGGCGCTGAGCTGCGCATGTTTGCCTAAGATCAATCGCCTGAGTAGAATGCGATTCATTATCAATCATGTATGTCCCGGGATGCCGATGCGTAGCGACGAAACACTAGGTACTGCAGATCCAGGGCTGCTCTATCGCACCCACTTCTCGTGGTTACAGGGCTGGCTGATCCGGCGCATCGGCTGTCGCGACAACGCCGCAGATCTGGCGCAGGACACTTTCGTCCGTGTGCTCAAACACCGTCACCAGTCCGGCGCCCTGCGCGAGCCACGCGCCTATTTGAGCAGCATTGCCCGCGGTCTGATGATTGATCAGTATCGTCGTCGCGAACTCGAACGTGCCTACCTGGAAAGCATCACCTTGCTGCCGCAACACGAGGTTCCATCGGAAGAAAGCCGGCTGATGATTCTCGATGCGCTCGAGCGCATAGACCGTCTGCTCGACTCGCTCAAACCAAGAGTACGCCAGGCGTTTTTATTTGCCCGACTCGACGGTCTGACCTGCGCGCAAATCGCCGAAAAGCTCGGAGTTTCCCGCGCGACGGTGGAACGCGACCTGGCCACAGCCCTGCAACATTGCTATCGCTTGCGTTATGTCGAGGCCTGAGCCCGAAGCGCTGGATCCGGCCATTGTCGACCAGGCGATCCAATGGCTGGTGCGCCTTCGCTTCAATCAAGCCGATGAACAGACACAGCGCACGTTTGAGCACTGGCTGCAGCAGCGCCCGGAGCATGCGTTGGCGTGGCAGCGTGTGGAAACGCTTGGCGATGAATTCGAAGGCGTGCCAGCTCATCTGGCTCGACAAACCCTTAAGGGCGCCCAGCATGGAATGCGCCGGCGGGAAAGCCTGAAGCTATTGGGCGTATTGGCGACGGTCGGCACGGCAGCCTGGCTCGGCCGCGACTACACCCCCCTGCCCTCCATGCTTGCACAGCAGCGCAGCAGCACCGGCGAACAACGACGTTTCCAACTCGACGATGGCAGCCTTATCCAGCTCAATAGCGATAGCGCCGTCGACAGCGATTTCGACGCCCAGCGACGCCTGATCATCCTGCGCCGTGGTGAAATCATCGTGAATGTCGGTGCGGATCAACACTCGCCGCAAGCGCGACCGTTGTGGGTGCAATCACGCGACGGGATCATGCGAGCCCACAGCTCGCGCTTTCTGGTCCGCGAGCGTAACGACGGTACTCTGGTCGCAGCCCAGGAAGGATCAGTCACGGTTTTCCCCGGTTCCGGTCAAGCGTCTGCGAGCCGCAACGTCCTGGCAGGAAACCAACTGCTGTTCACCTCAGGTGACACCCGAACGTTCAGGGACAACGGCCTTGATCTATGGGCTTGGGGTGACGGTGTGATCAGTGCGAACCATATGCGCCTTGGTGACTTCATCGCAGAGTTGTCGCGTTATCGCCCAGGAGTCTTGCGCTGCGCCGAAGAGGTCGCTGATCGTCGCGTTTCCGGCACTTTCCAGCTCGCCGACAACGATCGGGTCCTGGCATTGATCGCGCAGTCACTGCGCCTGCACATTGATTACCGAACCCGTTATTGGGTCACCGTAACCGCTGCCACCTGACTCCACCCGAATATTTTTTCGCTACCTGAAAAATAATGAGGTGGTTTCTCATTCTCGTTCGACCTGTAAGGAAGGCCGGAATACAGGCCAGTCTGCCGATGTCCTTTCTTGGAGCGAGAAAATGAGTTCGTCCCCGGTTTCACAGCGCCATCCATTAAGTCGTGCCATGCACGGTGCGATCTTGGGTTTGATCGTGAGCAGCTACACATTGCCATCGCTGGCGCAAACCTCGGGCGCTGATCACAGCAATCAAGTCAAACAGTGGAATATCGCCCCCGGCCCCCTGGCGCCGGCGCTTGACCGCTTTGCGCGCGAAGCTGGCATCAGCCTCTCCTTCGACGCCTCGAGTGTGGCGAACCGCACCACGGCTGGCGTGAATGGCACGCTCGATACATCGGCAGCGCTGTCATCGTTGCTCCAGGGCAGCGAATTGCAGATCGAACAGCAAGGCCCGAATGCTTACCTGCTGACCCCTCAAGCAAAAACCGCCGGCCCGCTGGAACTCGACGCAACGGCTGTTGAGGATTACCGCCTCGCCCCACTCATCATCAATGCCAAGGTCCGGGTCAGTGCCGACGACGACGCCAACTCGGTGGTTGCCAAGGAACTCTGGGTTGGCGGCAAGGTGGCAACCAGCATTCTCAATACACCGGCATCGGTGTCGGTGGTGACCAACAAGGAAATGCAGCAACGCAGCGTCAGCACCACGGAAGAAGCGCTGCAATACACGCCGGGCGTGGTCAGTGACTTTTATGGTACGGACGATCGCAACGACTATTTCCAGATTCGCGGCTTCCAGGCCACCACCTACCGTGACGGCTTGACCCTCAGCTCGATGCGCGGCGTACGCGAAGACCCATTCGCCTATGAGCGCATCGAGATTCTGCGTGGCGCCAACTCCACCCTGTTTGGCCCTGCGGACCCGGGCGGTTCGGTAAATTTCGTGACCAAACAGCCGCGCTTCGAGAAGTTTGGCCAAGGCTATGTGACCTACGGTTCGTTTGACCATGTCGAGACCGGCATCGATGTCGGCGATGCGCTGAACGACGAAAAAACCCTGGCCGGCCGCTTTACTGCCAAAGGCCAGAACAGCGACCGCGAGTACGATCACTCGCAGGACGACAACCAGTTGTTTATGGGTGGCCTGACCTGGGCACCGACGGATTACACGTCGGCCACGATGATTCTGGACTACCTGAAAACCGAGAGTTCGCCCAACAGCGGCGGCTATCCACTGGATCGGGAATACGACCGCAGCAAGTTTTATGGCGAGCCCAGCTACAACTTCCACGATGTCGAGCGCACCAGCCTCAGCGGTAACGTCACCCATGATTTCGACAACGGTTTCGTGCTGCGCAGCAATCTGCGTTACAGCAAGTTGACCGATGATTTTGGCTACGTGTACCTCAGCGACAGCGCCGCACGTGTCGGTACCACAGTCGATCGATACCTGTTTGGAACCGACACTGACGCCGACCAGTTCAACGGCAATCTGATGCTGCAATACGATGCCCGCTTCGAGAACATCGACAGCAGCAGCCTGGTGGGCGTGGAGTACCTCGATTCGACCACCAAGGAAAGCTCGGTCTACGCCCTGACGACCCCGATCGATATTGCCAACCCTGTGTTTACTGGCGTTCCACGCTCAATCGCGCCGTATGCCGTCAACAAACGAGACGCGACCACCAAGGCCGTCTTCCTTCAGCAAAACCTGTCGTTCTACGAGCGTTTCATCGTCACCGGGGGCGTGCGCAACGACTCGATGGACCTGACCAGCAAAGGCTTGCAATCCACCGAGAAAGACAACTTCTCCGAAACCTCCTACCGAGGTGCGTTGACCTATATCGTCAACGATGAGGTGTCCACCTACGTGAGCATGGTCGAATCCGTCTCGCCGCCGCAGGTTGGCGTAACACCGCAGACAGGCAGGCAGTACGAAGTGGGCGTGAAGTATGCGCCGATGGGGATGGACGCACTGTTCTCCGCCGCCGTGTATGACCTGACCCAGGAAAACGTCACCATCGCCGTGGTGCTGCCGAGCGGCATCATCGAGCAGCAGACCGTAGGCGAATCGCGGGCGCGTGGCCTCGACCTGGAAGCCAAGGCGCAGGTAACGCAGAACCTCAGCCTGATCGGCGGCTATTCCTATATGGAGTCCGAAGTATTGCGTGGTTCGTTGTTCGACGGCAGCTCGCTGAAGGGTAACGAGTTCGCCACGGCACCTAAGCATTCCGCTTCGCTCTGGAGTTACTACGACGTACCCGCCACCGATGTCAGCGTGGGCCTGGGTGCACGCTACGTCGGCGCTTATTATTTCGATGCAGCCAACTCCGGCAAAAGCGATGGCACCACCCTGTTCGACGCCGCCTTCAACTACAACATCGCCAAGGGCACCGACCTCGCGGTGAACGTCAGCAACCTGCTGGACGAGCAGCACGTGGTCGGCTCCGGCACCGCGAACTTCTACAACCCGGGCCGCGAGATTACTGCCAAGCTGAGCTACAACTGGTAACCCGGCGGGTAAGCGTTTTTCCCCGTTCAGGAAACGGTGCCCGCGTTACGGCGGGCATCGTCAACTACGGGCAATACCCAGGTTGATCTACGCTTGAATGAAATCACGCGGAGTAACAGATCATGTCCCTCGCTCCCGGAAGAATATTGGCCCTGGCTTTGGGTGTCGTCTTCTGCACATCCGTGCTCGGACAAGGGGCAGCAGACAGCGATTCTCCACCGGCAATACTGCCATTGGCATCCGAGAGCGCGCCGAGACTCATTGCCTACCCGCCGATTGCCGAGCCGCTCGCCCGTGGAGTGGTCATCATCCAGTTTCGAACAGAGCACGCCAGGATCATGCCGGTGTTTGGCAAGGTGGCTGCCGAGGTATCACCACGTTTAGGTCACCTTCACGTGACCGTCGATGATTGGAAAGGTACATGGGCGCACACCAGTGAAGACCCGATTATCCTGGTCGGGCTAACGCCCGGTCCTCACAAGGTTCTCTTGGAAGTGGCCGATCCGACGCACCAGATCATCACCAGTACGACAGTGAGTTTTACAGTGCCGGAGAAGAAACCGATGGACGCTCCCCGTATTGACGATCATCACGCGGCAAAACCATGACTGCCCTGCTATTCACCGAAACAGGCAATGATCGGCGTCGCTGCCAGCGACTGATTGGCTCAATATCTCCAGAAAACCGGGGTCACGAGCACCAACACCGTCAGGATTTCCAACCGGCCCAGAAGCATGCCGACAGTCAGTAGCCATTTGGCTGCATCCGGCAGTGACGAGAAATTACCTGCCGGCCCGATGATTGTGCCCAGGCCGGGGCCGACGTTACACACCGCCGTAGCGGCACCGCTCAGTGCGGTTATCCAATCAAGCCCGATCAGCGCCAGGCCCAAAGCAATGGCGGCAATCGTGATGGTGAAAAAAAACGAGAAGGTCAGCAGCGAGCGGACGATTTCCTCGTCGATGGGATGACCGTTGTATTTTTTCTGAATCACGGCCCGAGGGTGAATCAACTGCTTCAAGCTGCTGACCAGAAGCGCGGCGGCCACCTGAAAACGGAAGATTTTCAGCCCGCCTGCCGTTGAGCCGGAGCAACCACCGACGAAGGTCAAATAGAAAAACAGCAACACAGCGAAGCTGCCCCACAAGGTGTAGTCGCCGACTGCAATTCCGGTGGTCGTGACGACCGAGGTCACATTGACCGCCACGATACGAAATGCGTCCCACCATCCGTAGTCGCTGTGCAAATACAGCCAGGTACCTACAGCCAGCGATGTGACGAGCAAGAATCCAATAAACCCGCGTACCTGGTGATCCCTGATCAGCGCACGCCGATTGCCCCGACATGTCGCGACGTACAAGGTAAATGGCAGGCTGCCCAGGATCATGATGACTACCGCCACCCAGTGAATTGCTGGTTGCTCCCAATGCCCGAGGGAGGAGTCCGACGTCGAGAACCCACCGGTAGAGATCAACGACATTGCGTGGTTGATCGCTTCGAATGGGGTCATTCCTGCGAACCAGAGCGCCAAAGTGCCGATACCCGTCAGGCCCAGATAGAGCAAAAGGATGTACTTGGCTGCGACATGAGAACGTGGTGTCACTTTCTCCGACCAATCCGAGGATTCTGTCTGGAAAAGACGCATGCCGCCGACTCGCAAGAGCGGAAGAATCGCGACAGCCATGCCAATAAAACCGATGCCGCCTAACCAGTGCAGCATGGAACGCCAGATCAACAAGCCGGGAGAGGCGCTATCCAGACCGGTGAGTACCGTCGAGCCAGTGGTTGTGATGCCCGACATCGTTTCAAAGAACGCATCGGTGTAGCTGATATCGCTGATGAAAACCATTGGTAAAGCTGCGAAGGCGCACACAACAACCCAGCTCGCGGTAGTCAGCAGGTACATGTCCCTGGGCCGAAGATTGCCAGTCTCGGGACGACCTCGCACGATCAATAGCAGACCACAGATGAAGGTAATCAGACTCGACCAGAGAAAGGCCGAAAGATCGTCGCTATGCTCATAGACCACCAGCGTCATCATGGGTATAGCCATGCTTACCGCCAGGGTGATCAGAAAAATACCCAAGATGAAGCCGATAAGCCGAATTGCTGCGAGGGACATCACGATAGCGTTCCAAATTAGCGCCGCGCAGTATCGGGTGCCCTCAATAAAGACTGCGTAAATTCTCCGTAAAATTTTTACCTGCAGTCAGTCAGGCTGCGGGAGTCAAAGCGTGGCTAGGAGTCAATTACGGTCCTTCGCAACAGGCAGGAAGTCGCTATCCGGCCAAAAGCGGATTTCGATTTGATCGGCGTCGAGGCCGAGACTCTGATCGCTAGCGCGCCACTCGCCCCTAGAGCTGCATTACGGCAAGCGCCCTGCGCAGGGGTTCATCGGATATCTGAATTGGACCGTGAAATGGCACGTCCATATCCAAAACAAGGTAAACGGAAGCGGCAATGAGAAATGACGAGATGATGAACATTCCCATCACCATCGAGTTACGGGGAGCGCGGTATCCAAAACTGGCGAAAATGAGCGTCAACCAGGCAACAAGCATTCCAATAAGCGGGCCAGGAATCGCTCCCTCGGACTGCTCGACGATCCTCCAGCGTTGCTCAATGAGCGAATGATATTGCTGACGAATATCCTGAAGCATCGTTTCATGGTAGCGGTCCAGAGGCTTTATGAGAGCCAAGGATTTTCCTATGTTATCCAAGTATCTAGCCGCCTCGCTGTTACGATGCTGTAGCGCCTCGTCTCCCCGATACGGGGTCTCGATAGCGCGCTCAAGATAGGTGATCAAATGATTTCGTGTGTCTTGCGCCGCATCGCCATAGCCCCGAAGTGTTCGATCAAAAATGATCATGCTGGTTGCATATCCATGGAAGTTTGCATCAATAGACTCGAAGGTGTTTTTGGCGGAATTGATCATCAAGCCAAAGACCAGCGAAGTCATCACCACAAAAATATTGGCTACAAGACGAATTACGGAGTTGGTTTCGTCGTCCCTGTGTTGGGCGGCCAGCTTTGGGTAACAATGCATCATGAGAAGCGAGGCAGCAACGAGGAACACAAAAATGCCCAGTGCGATCCAGAAAGCGTTCATACATCAGTGCCCCAATCAATTTGAGTCAAGTGTTGAAGGATAGACCGTAGACTGCTCGACGATTCGGCTCGGACGATACCGCTCTTGCAATCCGGAAATGCCCCCCAGCAGATGTTTGAACGTCAGTTCTGGTCATGGTTGGAAATTGGTCGAGCTCTGCCAGTCGTTGAGGCAACAAATCTCCCTCCATCTATTTATGGCCGATTGATGAGGCTCATCAGGTGCTGCAATCGACTATGACTCACCGATCGCGCGGGTGAAAACGACTAAGATGAGTGGTTGGCGACTGCGTAAATTCAAGGAAACTGCACATGCGCAAATATTTGGTCTTACTACTGATTGGCGTCACAGGCGTTGCCAATGCGCAATCCCAATGTTCAAACACGTGGTATCAATCGGTCGATAAGGTTTTGCATACGGCTGACATGCAAGGGCACGGACCGGATTTAGGTTCTGACGAATGGAAGTCAGTCATCGAGACAAAGTTGGGGGTTCAAGATGGGTCAGATGTCCCTGAGCGAAGCTCCGAGCAGTGGTGCAATTACATTGAACAGCAAATCGATGCGATACAGTCGAATGGGGTGCGCACGGGAACATCGTCGGCTATCAATTCGTCACTTGGTCCATCTTACGATTGCTCAAAGGCGGAGCCTGGCGGTATCGAAGCATTAATATGTGAAGACAAGGAATTATCTGCCCTTGATCGCAAACTCTCGGCAGTGTATGCCAGTGCGAGTATCAAGGCCGGCAACGAGCATCCTCCAATGCTCAAAACAGAGCAGCGGGGGTGGATTAAGGGCCGAGACGATTGCTGGAAGAGTAATGACGTCGGTGCATGCTTGCGCATGGAATACCATAACCGCATCGCTGAGTTACAAGCACGGTACCGACTGATCTCTGGCACTGGGCCTGTCTTTTACGAATGCAACGGCAACCCTGCGAACGAGGTGACCGTCATGTTCTTCGAAACTGATCCGCCGACATTAATAGCCGAGCGTGGCGACAGCGCATCGCTGATGTACCAGCAACCCAATGGCGTTGGCATCAAGTACGTCGGACGTAATGAATCGCTTTGGGAACATAAGGCCGAAGCCATCATCACTTGGGGATATGGTGCGCCCGAAGAGCAATGCAAAAGAAAACCTTGAGCAGCGATTTTATTCAGGCTAGTCAAATACAAATGGGTGAAAGGCAGCAATTGAACGATAGCTGCCAACCGGGATCGGTAGCTATCGGCCAGAAGCTGACGGTAGCTACAGGCAGAAATCGACTCACAGCTGCCTTCTAAATCAGTTGGGATCTTTGTTAGAGCGGGCTTACCCGCAAGGAGGCTGCTTAAGCAACGCACATACTCTTCGAGCGATGTCATCTGCGCTATCGGGAATGACCACTGAAATGCCTAAATAGTGTTCAAGGTGTAGGGTAAGCGTGTGTTCACCCACCAACAGATCCCAATAGCGCTGGTCCAGGCCATCGAGCCTCTCTTTCCAGCAACCGCCCAGCCCTTGCTCAATAACCCGGGCCACGTCCTCGAAAAGCTTCCAGTCGGCTTCTTCTGATACTTCAATCCTCACTATGCGTCACCTCACCACCAACAGTCCTCTGATTCTGGTGGCTCCTGTGAATGGCCGCAATGGGTCGACACCTAACGGTGGAGGATGACCGCTTTTAGCCGTTAGCGGTCATTCGTGAGCGGCGGATTCCGGCCAGAAGCTGCCTCTCAGGCAGCTAACCGTGAATGGCCACTCGTCAAACAAGGTCCAGCCATGGCAAATGCCAGCAAAGTCTTTTGCCGTGAAAAATAATGTCAGTTCCTCTGGGTCAAACTCTTTGGCGAGCCAATGCCCAAGAATCGGGCCTCTCGTTATCGCGTATTCCAAGCGGTATTTTTGAAGAGGTCAAAAACTGAAGGAGCGTGAATTCAACTCAGACCTGTCACCTCTGTTGAGCGCCCATGGCTTTTCAACAAGGCAGTCATCAAGTAGCACATCGGCCCCAAGCAAGCCACGCAACAAACCTATTCCAGGTTTGTCCTGCCTGAAATCCCAAACCCGCACAAAAAATTCACCGATTAATTGTCAGTTGATCCTTTTCAGCCTATCTTCAATAAAACCTATACAGCCAACCAGTGCGCGTACAACCTTTCACCCTGCAGTGTCCCTAACCCGCACCGCCACGAGTAACCCGAATGAGCCCACTATTAGCCAGCCATTACCGTGAAATCCTCGTTGGCGTCGGTGAAAATCCTGAGCGTGAGGGGCTGCTGGATACGCCCCAGCGTGCCGCCAAGGCGATGCAATACCTGTGCAACGGTTACGCGATGAGCCTGGAAGACGTCACCAATGGCGCCCTCTTCGAGTCGCAGAGCGATGAGATGGTGATTGTCAGCGACATCGAGCTTTATTCGCTATGCGAGCACCATATGCTGCCGTTTATCGGCAAGGCGCATGTGGCGTACATCCCTACTGGCCGGGTGCTGGGGCTGTCGAAGGTGGCGCGAGTGGTCGACATGTTCGCGCGGCGCCTGCAGATTCAGGAAAACCTCACTCAGCAGATTGCTCAAGCCATCCAGCAGATCACCGGTGCCGCCGGTGTCGCGGTGGTCATTGAGGCGCGGCACATGTGCATGATGATGCGCGGTGTCGCGAAGCAGAATTCGATCATGACCTCCTCTGTCATGCTCGGTGCCTTTCGCGACAGCGCGACAACGCGGCAGGAATTTCTCCAGCTCATCGGCCGGCGTTAGGCCTATACACAGCCTGTTAACTGTACAAGCTTAAGGAGAAGGAAGATGACCCGATTTCTGCTGCTGTTAGGACTGGCGCTCAGCATTGCAAGCTGCGGCAGTGTCGATGTTGCTCGTTATGCGGATCAGCAACCGGCATTGAGTCTGGAGCAGTTTTTCAGTCAGCCCGTCAAAGCCTGGGGGATGTTTCAGAAGCGCAACGGCGAAGTGGTCAAGCGGTTTGAGGTCGATATCGCCAGCCGTCGTGAAGGTGAAAACCTGATCCTCGACGAGCGCTTCCTCTACAGCGACGGCACCCGTGAACGCCGAGTCTGGACCCTCACTCCCGGGGGCAATGGTCAGTGGAGTGGTCGAGCGCATGATGTGGTCGGCGTTGCGCAGGGCCAGATTGCTGGAAACACTTTCCACTGGCGTTATCGCCTGAACCTGCCAGTCGACGACTCGACCTACGAGATGAGCATGGACGACTGGATGTACCTGGTTGACGAAGACACGTTGATCAACCGCACCCGTATGTCCAAGTGGGGTTTCGAAGTCGGCCAGGTGACGGTGTTTTTCCGTCGTCAGAGCGCTGGTGCCACTCCATGAGCAGCGGGTTGACCCTGGCCTCCTTCGGCGACGGATATCGCGCCTTGGTGATCGGCGCCAGTGGCGCCCTCGGCACGGCGTTTTGCCAACATCTGAACCAGGATCCACGCTGCGCCAGCGTCCGTGCGCTGGGGCGCAAATCTGTGCCGAAGCTCGACCTCGAGCAACCCGAAACGATCGCCAGCGCCGCCGCTGAACTGGCAGGCGAAGCGCCCTATCACCTGATCATTCACGCAGCCGGCCTCCTCCATCGCAACCAAATCAAACCGGAAAAAAGCTACAGCGCGATCAACGCCGAGTCGCTGCAGGCCGTGTTCCAGGTCAACACGCTGGGGCCGGCATTGCTGCTGCGCGACTTTCTGCCATTGCTCGCGCCTCAAGGCGCGATGGCGATGCTTTCGGCAAAAGTCGGCAGCATCGGCGACAACCGTTTGGGCGGCTGGTACGCCTATCGCGCCTCCAAGGCTGCGCTGAACATGCTGATCAAGACCGCCGCGATCGAGCTTTCGCGCACTCGGCCGCAGAGCCGCTTGCTCAGCCTGCACCCGGGCACGGTGGTGTCGCCGTTGTCGCAACCTTTTCGCGGAGCCTCAAGCGCCCGCCCGGCAGACATTGCCGCTGCGCAATTACTGAGTCTGATTGACACGCTGACGCCGGCCGATAGCGGCCATTTCTTCGCCTACGATGGAGAACGCCTGCCCTGGTAGGCAAGGAGTGAAGCATGAATCTGCAAACCCTCACCGAGCGTGCGGCCAACAGTGAAGTTCGCGAACTGGAGCTGCTGTCACTTGAAGGTGGTTTTTATCTGGCGAGAATTCGCGTGGATCAGGGCCAGTTCACCTTGCTCGATGACGCGGCCAAGCCAATGCACCTGCGCTCGATCACTCACCTGCGCGACTTGCTGCAGACCGTGCCGGCGTTTCCCTGCGTGCTGGTGCAGCAATGCGTGCACGATGAAATGTGCGGCCGGGATTCCGGGCCGGTCGAAGAGCTGCGCATTCCGTTTTCGCTGACCACGCCGTTATGACGCCGAAGCGAGGCGAGCGCTGAATGGCAGGCTGATAAAGCGCGCGTCGCCCACCGGCGACGCATTTATCGAACCCCTGCCCCGTCCACGGGTCTGCTTCACATCGATTCCCTGGAAGTAACCCCCATGTCCACTCAACACACGCTTGTCCTGCTTGCCCGAGGCGGATACGCCGCGCGCGGCGTTCTGTATCTGATCATCGGCATCTTCGCGCTATTGGCAGCGCACGACTCCACCAAACCGAAAGACAGCCACAAAAGCCTTGAAGCATTGCTCAGCCAGCCATTCGGCTACGTGCTGATCGGTGTTGTGGTCGCCGGCCTGCTGGCTTTCGCCGCCTGGCGTGCGCTGCAAGCGATCCGCGATGTCGACCACCACGGCACCAAGTTCAAGGGCCTGGTCATTCGCGCAGGTTTGCTTGCTGGCGGTCTGGTTAACGCGGCGCTGGCCTTCTTTGCCTTGGGCCTGTTGGTGAGTGGCCTCAGGAGTTCGGGCGGTTCCGGCGACGGCAAGACCAAGGATCTGCTCGCGCAGCTGCTGTCGTTCGAGCACTCGAACCTGTTGATTTACCTGATCGCGCTGATCCCGCTCGGCGTCGGTATCGCCCACATCATCAAAGGCTGGAAGGCCACGTTCGAGAAATACTTCGAAGCGGATGACGAAGTGATGCGCTACGTGCGCCCGGTGTCGCGCTTTGGCTTGATCGCCCGAGGCGTGGTGTTTATCGAGATTGCAGTGTTGATGGCAGTCAGCGGCTCGGTTTACCAAGCGACCAATCCACCCGGCATGAAGGAAGCGCTGGATGCTTTGCAGAATCTGCCGGCAGGCGGCGTGCTGTTGATGCTGATGGCGTTGGGGCTGATCGCCTTTTCGGTGTACAGCTTTTCCGAAGCGGCCTGGCGCCGCATCGAAATGGATGTGCGGTTGTAAGCGGCGATTCGAGGGGGCGCTTGCCCCCTCGACTGCTCGTCATCAGGTAAACAAATCAACACCCAGCTGGAAGGCTACCCACAGCGCCAGACCTGTAGCAAACAACAGCGCGATGTTTTCGAACAGGTTGTTGCGGTACTGCTTGTCCAGCAGCGACTTCTGGTTGGACATGATCAGCAAGCCCAGAGAAATCACCGGCAAACCAATGATGTTCAACGCGCTGACGCCAATGGTCAGGGTGACGAAATCCGGCATGCCCGGCATCGACCAGATTAGCGGCGTGACCAGGATGAACAGCATGAACCACTTGTGCATCGGGTCATGATGGAACTCTTTGCCGTACTTCTCGCGACGCTCAGGGCGAACATGCTGGAAGGCATCGGTGATCAGCATCGGAAACGCCGTGGTCTTGCCTGAAATACTGGCGAACAGCGTCGCGAACACACCGATGAAGAACACGTACCAGCCGATCGGGCCGAAGAAGATTTCCAGCGCCTTGCCCAGATCGCCCAAGGTTTTCACCTCGATGCCATTGGGACGCAGAATTTCCGCGCCAACAATCCAGATCGCCAGGTTGATGATGATCCCGACGAACACCGCAAACAGCAGATCGTTACGTTGAATGCGCTTGTGCTGCGGCCCGGTCCAGCCTTTCTGGCGCATGACATAGGGATGCACGAAGTTGGCAATCGAACCGGCAACCGCGCCGATCACCGAAACCGCGACCAGCAACGCGCCATGCACGCCTTCGTCCGGCGGAATGCTGAAGCCGATGGTGCCTTTGATGATGCCGCTGACATCCGGACCGGACATCACCGCCAGGGCGATGAACGCCAGCGTCATGATCGCCAGCAGCAGCTTCATCACACCCTCGATCATCGTGTAGATGTTGCGCCCGACCAGCATCCAGACCGCCAACACCACCGCCACCGAGCACAGCAATGGCTGATCGATCTTGAACAGCATCGCCAGCGACTCCCCTGCCCCCTTGATCATGTAGGCGTTCATCAAGTGCCCCATCAACAAGGCATAAACCAGCATGAACCAGGCGAACACCGGGTTGAGCTGGGCATAGCCCTGCAGAATGGTCATGCCCTGGTTATTGCACAACTGGAAACGGGCAATGATGTTGACGATCAGGTATCTGAGCAACAACGAGACGGCCAGCACCCACATCATGGCGTAGCCGTAGTTCGCACCGGCCACTGAAGACGTGATGAGATCGCCCGCACCGAGCCACGACAGGACGGCGATAATGCCGGGGCCGAGCAGTTTCAGCGTTCGCAGGAACAGGTTTTGCGGTTTCGCAGCGGCCTGATGATCGAGTGGAGCCATGCTCGTCATAGGGGTATCTCCGTTATTGTTTTTGTGAGAGTTGTTGCACTGCGCACATTAGGTAGGATGTCGTACAACAACGCTAATGGGAGAGTATGTAAAAATGTGTCAAAGCTCAATCACGACTACCTTCTCCGATCATTTCTGCTGATCAAAATCATCTATTACGCGCCTATCAAATAAGCATGGCGACTTTGCAGGCTTACCAAAAAGCCATTGATGCCCCAGTAAATCACTCATAGGATGACTGATCACAACAACAATAAGGCTGGAAATGATGAAAAGAACCCTCTTGTTCGCTGCGCTCGCCTCCACGTTGAGCGTGACGGCTAACGCCGCTACTTACGCTTACATCTCAAGCCCCGGCGACGGTCTGATCTCGCAATACCGTCTCGATCAGAACAACGGCGCACTCACCCTCATCGAACAGGTCCAGGCCGGTGACCAAGTCAATCCCATGGCGCTCACCCCGGACGGCAAAGTGCTGTTTGCAGCCTTGCGGGTCAAGCCCTTCCAGGTCGTGGGTTATCGGATCGATCCCAAAAGCGGTCACCTGACGCGATTTACTCAGGCTCCTCTCGCAGAAAGCATGGCCTACCTGTCGACCGACCGAAAAGGACGCTACCTGCTCGCAGCGTCCTACGGCGCCGATACTCTCAGCGTCCAGAAGATCAGCAAGGATTACCAACCTTCCGCCGATATGGTTCGCTACAAGACAGGCCTGCACGCGCATTCGATTCGCACCGAGCCGAGCAATCGCTTTGCCTACGCTGGCAACCTGGGCACCGACAGGGTTCTGCAATACCGCCTCGATGCCAACACTGGTGAGCTCAGCCCGATCGGCAGCGGCTCGGTCAGCGTCCCGGAGAAAACCGGGCCTCGGCATCTGGCGTTCTCGCCGAACGGCAAATTCCTTTACGTGGTCGGTGAAATGAGCGGCACCGTGACTGCCTTTTCAATCGACGACACTAACGGCGCGTTGGCGCAACTTGCTGAAGCCAATGGCATTCCCGAACGTTTGCAACTGGCTCACGGCGAAGTCCGTGATGCGCGCAACAACGATCTAAAAGACGACCCGACCCCGCGCATCTGGGCGGCTGACCTGCGCATGTCGCCGGACGGAAAACTGCTGCTGATGAGTGAGCGCACCAGCAGCAGCGTTTCGGCATTTGCCGTGGATCCGGCAACAGGAGCACTCAAGTTTCTCGATAACTACCCGGTGCAAGAACAGCAACCGCGAAATATCGCCTTCTCCCCAGATGGCCACTGGCTGCTGGTGACCGGAGAGAAAAGCGCCAAGGTCGGTACTTACGCGGTGAGCAAGGATGGCGCGCTGAAGCGTGTCGGTGAAGCGGCCTCCGGCAAAGGCGCCTTATGGATCGAGATACTGCAAACGCCTGATGCATGAATATCTGCGGAGCAGCAACTGCTCCGCAGCCCTGCAACTAATTCCCTGCCGCTTCGGTCATTAGCATTGCCGAGGTTGATGCATTTTCGCAGACCTCACTTTCAAGAGACTGCCCCCCGTGATCAGCCATCTCGATCGCCGCAACAACCGTTCGCTGGACAGTCTGAATTTCTTTCTCGCCGATGTCCGCGACGGCCTGGGGCCGTACCTCGCCATTTACTTGCTCGCCGTACACCACTGGGACCCGGCCAGTATCGGCGTGGTCATGACCCTCGCCGGTATTGCCGCGCTGGTCACGCAGACACCTGCCGGTGCACTGGTTGACAACAGTCGGGCGAAACGGGCGCTGATCATCATCGCCGCATTGTTGGTGACGGCGAGTTGTCTGCTGCTGCCCTTCATTTCGTCATTCAGTCTGGTGGCGTTGACCCAAGCCTTGAGCGCGGCGGCAGCGTCTATTTTTGCCCCGGCCATTTCTGCAATCACGCTGGGCATCACCGGCCCGCGAGCATTCACCCGGCGCACCGGTCGCAACGAGACGTTCAACCACGCCGGCAACGCCTGCGCAGCGTTATTGGCCGGTTTGTTTGCGTATCTGTTCGGTCCGGTGGCGGTGTTTTATCTGATGGCGGTCATGGCGCTGGCCAGCGTGATTGCCGTGCTGTTCGTCTCGGCCGAGGCGATTGATCATGACGTCGCGCGCGGCCTCCAGCCTGGCGATCAAAGTCATCAGCCGTCCGGGTTCAAGGTGCTGCTGAGCAATCGCCCGTTACTGATGTTTGCCCTGTGCTGCGCGCTATTCCACTTGGCCAACGCGGCGATGCTGCCGTTGGTGAGCCAGAAACTCGCGCAAGCCAACTTGCACATGGCCACGCCGCTGACCTCGGCGTGTATCGTCGCCGCGCAACTGGTGATGGTGCCAATGGCCCTGCTGGCCGGTGCGAAAGCCGATGTCTGGGGGCGCAAACCGTTGTTGCTGGCGGGTTTTCTGATCCTGCCGCTGCGCGGGTTGCTCTACACCTTCTCGGATGATCCGTATTGGCTGGTCGCCGTGCAGTTGCTCGACGGCGTCGGCGCCGGGCTGTTCGGGGCGCTGTTCCCGGTGATGGTCAAGGATCTGACTCTCGGCTCCGGGCATTTCAATGTCAGCCTCGGTGCACTGACGACAGCGTTTGGTCTGGGCGCGGCACTGAGCAACGGGCTGGCCGGTTTTGTCGTCGAGGCCGCCGGTTACAGCGCGGCATTTCTGACCCTTGCCGCAATTGCAGGAGCAGCGTTTCTGCTGCTGTTGATCGGTGTTCCGGAAACGCTGCAGCGGACTGAGAAATTCGAGTCCGCTGCAGTGATGGGCCAAACCTGAACTAATCGCCACCGCAGCCATCGCCTAAAACGCTGTAAGTGGCGACATGCCGCTGGCCGTGGCTGTCTTCATAGACGACCTCCACCGGAACAATTCCGCAGGCGGCGCTGGTGTCGGTGATGCTGATGGTTTTGGCGATATCCAGTGGCACGCCGGTCTGTGCAGGTTCGGTGGCAGCGAACACGTTGCCGGCGAGGATGGCCAGGGTCAAAGCAAAAAGCGTTTTCATGGTGTGATCTCTCTATAAAGGATGAGGAATTCAGGCCTGACGTTCAGTCAGCAATTGGCGCGCGGAATCGGCCATCACCGGCAGCGCTCCGGCAAGCATCAGGACGTCTTTGAGCACCAGGCGTCCGGCGCCGGACAGATAGGGAAAACCGTGCTGACCATCGCCCAGCGCAGCGACCCAGGCTTCAGGTGTGGTGATCAGAAAGCTCAGGGTCACCAGCGGCGTAGCGAACGCCAGCGCGCCACCGAGCAGGCCGGTGCGGCGGGAAAGCCGGTTGGACAGGACCAGCAGACCGATGAGGATTTCCACCACGCCAAGCCCGGTGGAAAAGCCGTAAGTGTTGTTCGCGGTCTGCCAGGCGCGCTTGTCGGCGTTCAGCTCGCCCTCATGGGTCAGGTGCGCCTTGTAGTCCTGCGGGTGTTCGTAGAAGAACGACATCACCGGGCTGTTGGCGACGAAGGGCGTGATGCTGTCGGCTTCGTACGGGACGAATTTCAACGCGCCGATCCACAGAAAGACGATGGCGATGGCCACGCGCATCAGCGGGATGCCGAGGCGATCGAGTTTGCCGAGCTGTTGTAGTCCGGCGTTGATTGAGGTGAACATGCGACTTCTCCAGATCAATGAAAGTGGAGTCAGTCTGCGGTGCTATCGAATCGCGCTTTTGTCGGTCATGCTCAACGTCTTGCTCAATCGTCTCAACTTTGCGGATTTCCATCGTAATGGGTGCCAATGAACTCGCTCGATAAGCTCATCAGCCTGGCCAACGTGCGCGGCAGTCTTGATCTGCGTTGCCAGTTTCAAGGCGACTGGGCGCGCGATCATCAACAGGAAGCCTTGGGCAAGGCGCCCTATCACGTCGTGCTCAAAGGTGAATGCCGAGTTGAGCTGGCCAGCGGGCAACGCCTGGCGATGCGCGCCGGCGATATTCTGCTGTTGCCACGGGGTACGCCGCATGTGCTGCACAGTGCCGGCAAGAACGTAGCGCCGATGTCGCCAACGCTGATTCCCGGCGGGGTGTTGCCGATTTATCGGCTGGGTGGGGCGAGCGCCGATCTGGACATGCTCTGTGGTGGCTTTCATTACAACCGCGCGTCGATGCTGTTCGCCGCGCTCCCCGACTACCTGCTGATTGCCAACGATGGCTTGCCGATTGATGCGCCGCTGACCGCCCTGATTGCGCTGTTGCGCAGCGAAGCCGACAGCGAACAGCCGGGCGCGCGCTTTCTCCTCGATTCACTGTCCCAAGCCTTGTTCACCTTGATCCTGCGTGCGCACCTGGGCCGTGCCGATCAAGCCAAAAGCACCTTGGCGCTGCTCGGCAACCAGCGCCTCGGCCGCACCTGTCAGGCAATCTTGGCCGACCCGGCGCACGAGTGGACCATCGAAGCCATGGCCGATACCGCGAACATGTCCCGCGCGACGTTCATGCGCACCTTCGCTCGGGTCGCTGGCGTGTCGCCGTGGGTCATGCTGACCCAGTTGCGCATGGAGCTGGCGTTCAGTCTGCTCAGCCATTCGCATCTGGGCCTTAACGACATTGCCGTGCAGGTCGGCTACCAGTCGCAAGCTGCATTCAGCAAGAAATTCAAGGAAACCTACGGCGAGGCCCCAGGCAAGATCCGCCGCGCGATCTGACCGGATGGATCGCTTTGTATCAGCGTGTAGCTTTTGCCAACACAGATACACACGCATGCGAAGTTCGGCCGTGCGCACACAGAACTGACACATTTAGCGCGCTAAATACCCCTGTCGCTTCCATTCCTACCTTAATCAATCGACAGGACATCACCATGAACAAAGTCTTCGCTACCCTCGCCCTCACCGCCGCCATGTTCGGTGCCACTGCCGCCTTCGCCGCGCCGGTTAAACCTACCGTGGTGCTGGTGCACGGTGCGTTCGCCGATTCGAGCAGTTGGAACGGCGTGGTCAAGATTCTCGAGAAGGATGGCTATCCGGTGATCGCCGCCGCCAACCCGCTGCGCTCGGTCAAGGGTGATGCGCAATCGGTAGCGGATGTATTGGCCAGCGTGAAAACCCCGGTGGTGCTGGTCGGCCATTCTTACGGTGGCCCGGTGATCAGTGAAGCCGCTTACGGCAATGCCAATGTCAAAGCGCTGGTGTACGTCGCGGCTTTTGCGCCGGAAAAGGGTGAAACCGCAGCTGAGCTGTCCGGGCGTTTCCCCGGCAGCACCCTCGGCCCGACCCTGTCGGCCCCGGTTGAGCTGGCCGATGGTGGCAAGGATTTGTACATCCAGCAGGATAAATTCCACGATCAGTTCGCAGCCGATGTTTCCCCGGCGGATGCGAAGCTGATGGCCGCCACGCAACGCCCGGTGACCGTCGCCGCGCTCAACGAAGCCGCCACCGAGCCTGCATGGAAAACCGTGCCGTCGTACTTCGTCTACGGCGATCAGGACAAGAACATCCCGGCGCAAGCCCTGGCGTTCATGGCCGAGCGCGCGCACTCCAAGCAGACCGTCGTGGTCAAAGGCGCTTCGCACGTGGTGATGGTGTCCAACCCGAAAGCCGTCGCCAGCCTGATCGAAACCGCCGCGGCCGGGAAATGATTCATCGCTGAGTTGAACCTTGAAGTGTTAGCCGTGAACCCTGTTCACGGCTTTCAGCGCTGGGTGGTGTTGCAGCCGCTCGCTGAGAAAATCCACAAACGTGCGCACCTTCGCCGGTACGCGCGGATGTTTCAGATAGACCAGTTGCACCGGTAACGCCGGCGGCTCAAAGGCCTCCAGCACCAATTCCAGTTCGCCGGCGGCAACCTGGCTGGCGACCTGATAAGACAGCACGCGGGTAATGCCCCAACCGGAACTGGCGATATTGATCGCAGCCTGATTGGCGGTGACCACCAGACGCGGCTCGAAGCGAAAACTCAACGGGCCATCGGCATGGGCGAATTGCCAATCGCTGAGCAAATGACTGGCGGACGACATGACGATATTGGCGCGGCTCAAGTCGTTCGGATGTTGCGGCCGGCCATACCGGGCGAAGTAATCGGGGGTGCCGCAGATCACCTGGCGGACCTCGCCAACCTTGATCGCATGCTGATTGTTCTCGTGCAGATGGCCGATGCGCACGGCGACATCGATACCCTCTTCCGCCATGTTCACCACGCGATCAACCAGCAAAGCCTTCAGATGCACCGAAGGAAACGCGTCCACGTATTGCGCCAGCAACGGCGCGATGAACAACTCGCCAAACAACACCGACGCGGTCACGCTCAAATGCCCGCACGGCACTCGATAACTGCCGGCGGCGGCCTCTTCGGCTTCGTCGACATCACAGAGTATCCGCCGACAATCATCTAGGTAACGATGCCCGGCTTCGGTCAGATGCAGGCTGCGCGTGGTGCGCGACAACAGACGCGTGCCGATGCGTTGCTCCAGCGCAGCGATGGCGCGGGTGACGCTGGGGGGCGAAGTGTTCAAACGCCGAGCCGCAGCCGCAAAGCCACCCTCCTCGGCCACAGCCAGGAACATGCGCATTTCCTGAAAACGATCCATAGACGGCAACCTGTAAAAAACCTCGAAAACACAGTGAGTCAATGTGGGAGCGAGCCTGCTCGCGAAGGCTTTCTGTCAGTCAACAACCATGCTGAATGACCCACCGCTTTCGCGAGCAAGCCCGCTCCCACAGGGGTTGGTGTACACAGTTGAATTGGGGCAATGCTTCAGCTCCCGCCAGTACGCCCGCACATTCGAATATTCCTCCAGCCAGACATTGTCTTCCTATGCATGGATAGCACTGCTAACGCCAAACCTGTGGGAGCGGGCTTGCTCGCGAAGGCGTCAGGTCAGTCAACATTAATACTGAATGACCCACCGCTTTCGCCGGCAAGCCCGCTCCCACAGGGGTTTGGCGTGTGCTGATATCAAGCTGTTTGCAGGCCCACCGCTGTGCGCTGCATGCCGACGAACTTGGGCAGCGCCTCGACCCGTGCCAGCCATGCCCGCACATTCGGGTAATCCTCCAGCGAGACGTTGCCTTCCGGTGCGTGGGCGACGTAAGTGTAGGCGGCCACATCGGCAACGGTTGCTTTGTCGCCGGCGAGGAATGCGCTGTTGGCCAACTCGTCTTCCATCACTTGCAATAAAGCGTGGGAACGCTTGATCGCATCAGCCGCGTCGTAACCCGCGCCGAACACCGTGATCAAGCGCGCCGTCGCCGGACCCGAGCTGATCTGTCCGGCAGCCACCGATAACCAGCGCTGCACCTTGGCTTGCTCGACGGGATCACTCGGCAGCCACTCGCCGTTGCCGTATTTGCTCGCCAGATAAACAAGAATGCCGTTGGAATCCGCGAGCACCGTGCCGTTGTCGTCAATCACCGGCACCTGGCCGAAACGGTTGAGGGCGAGGAATTCAGGCGTTTTGTGTGCGCCTTTCATCAGGTCGACGAACACCAGTTCGGTCGGCACATCCAGCAGGGACAACATCAACTCGACGCGATGCGAGTGGCCGGACAACGGATGGCGGTACAGTTTGACGGCTGACTGAGACATGACGTGCTCCTGGATTATTTGAGGTCGACCCGCTGATCGTGTCGATGGAGCTCATCCTGCTCCCCTGCCGCAAATCGCGGAATCCTCAACAAATACAATCGAGCATTTCAGCCAGTGAAATAATCATCCTTCTCCTTAGGCGCGCGTAGGGATCATTTCACCGAGTGAAACAGTGGATTGCAGTTTCTGGCCATTCCCTCGCAACCGGCCGAGGGCGAACATGAGCCCACTTGAGCTTCAGCCCCTGGCGGCTCACCGGCCCGTTTGCACCCGAGGAGAATCGAAATGGACACAGCGTCGAAACCGCAGACCTCGCCCTGGCATGAAGGTGAGCTGACCCTGCAACGTGCCGTCGGCGCGGTGGAGATGATGGTCGGTGTCGGCCAGCGGCAACTGGCCCGCGACTGGATGCCGGACCAGCACCGCGAGTTCTATGCGCAACTGCCCTTCGTCGTGCTCGGCGCCGTCGATGGCCAGGGCGATCCGTGGGCGACGCTGCGTACCGGTCAACCGGGGTTCATGGATTCGCCGTCGCCACAGGTGCTGAAGATCAAACTCGACGCGCAGCCCAACGACCCGGCCAATCAAGGCCTGCAACCCGGCGACGCGATCGGCATGCTCGGCATTGAGCTGCACACCCGTCGGCGCAATCGCATGAACGGCAACATCAGCCGCCGCGATGCCGACAGCCTCGAGATCAGCGTGACCCAGGCTTACGGCAACTGCCCGCGCTACATCAATCTGCGCCATTACGCCTTCGTCGATGAGACCACCGACAACGCGCTCGACTTGCCTGTCAGCGAACCCTTGGTGCGCGACATGATCACCGCCGCCGACTCGTTCTACGTGGCCACTTATGTGGTGCGCGACGGCGAGCGCCAGGTCGATGTGTCCCATCGCGGTGGAAAATCCGGCTTCGTGCACCTGGACGAGGACGGCACCCTGACCATCCCGGATTTCTCCGGCAATCTGTTCTTCAACACCTTGGGCAACATTCTGCTCAACCCGCGCGCCGGGCTGACCTTTATCGATTTCGAAAGCGGCGATCTGTTGCAGATGACCGGCAGCGCAGAAGTGCTGCTCGACGATCCGCGAATCGCCGCGTTCCAGGGCGCCGAGCGCCTGTGGCGTTTCAAGCCGCAGCGCATCGTTTACCGTCAGGCCGCGTTGCCATTGCGCTGGGCCGAGCAGCCGGAAGGCGATTCGCCCAACTCGCAAATGACCGGCAGCTGGGAACAGACCCGCGAACGTTTGCAGGCCGAAGCGCTGCGTAATCAATGGCGCGCGCTGCACGTCACGCGGGTGGTCGATGAGAGTCCGCAGATCCGCTCTTTTTACCTGCAAGCCAACGACGGCTTCGGCCTGCCGCGCTTTGAACCGGGCCAGCACTTGCCAATCAAGGTCTTGCTCGATGGCCAGGATGCCGCGTCGATCCGCACCTACAGCGTGTCCAGCGCGCCGTCGGACGAGTTCTTGCGCATCAGCGTCAAACGCGATGGCTCGGTGTCTTCGCATTTGCATGATCGGATTCAGGCATTGGACATGATCGAAGCCCGCGCGCCGCAAGGCGACTTCACCGTCGACGCCACCGAACGCCGGCCACTGGTGCTATTGGCCGCAGGGGTTGGGGTAACGCCGTTGCTGTCGATGCTGCGCGAAGTGGTCTATCAGGGCAAACGCATCAGCCGCATGCGCCCGACCTGGGTGGTGCAAAGCAGTCGCACCGTCGAGGATCTGGCCTTTCGCGAAGAAATCGACGCCCTGGCTGCGCGCGCGGGTGACAAGGTCAAGGTGCTGCGCGTGGTCAGTCAGCCGCCGCTGGAGGCTACAGCGCAGACTTACGATCACGCCGGGCGCATCGACATCGCCTTGCTGAAAAGCCTGCTGCCGCTGGATGACTACGATTTCTACCTGTGCGGTCCGGGCAGCTTCACTCAGGCGCTGTACGACGGCCTGCGCAAAATGCGCATTCCCGATGATCGCATCCACGCCGAAACCTTCGGCCCGTCGACGCTGATCCGCGATGTCGAAATCAGCACCCCGGCGCCGCCGCAAGTGCCGGTCGCGGAAGAGCCGGTCAAGGTGTTGTTTGCCACGTCCGGCAAGGAAGCGCGCTGGGAACCGGGCAGCGGCACCTTGCTGGAACTGGCCGAGGCACGTGGCTTGAATCCGGAGTTCAGCTGTCGCGGCGGTTCGTGCGGTACCTGCAAAACCCGCCTTACCAGCGGCCAGGTGCATTACCTCACCCCGCCGGCCATGCGCCTGGCGGACGACGAAGTGCTGATCTGCTGCGCCGCTCCGGCGCAGGGCAGCGAAACCCTGGTGCTGGACGTTTGAATAATGAGGAGGTGTGCCATGAAGCCGTTTGCCGAAACCAGCGTGGTTTGGCCGCAAGAGAAAACCGGACTGTCCGCCAGCGAATGCGAACGCAGTTTTTTGCTGCCGCAATTGATGGGTTCACTCGCCGGTGAAACCTGCGCGTTGACGGGCTCATTCAATCAACGTGAGCCTCTGCCTTCGAGCCCGAACGGCTGGTTTTTCCGTGGGCTCAAGGCGTTGTTTGCTTAGGCTTTGCCCACCGCCGCCATTCTGCCCGCCGGCCCGTGCTGGCGGCTGGTGACCAGGCCTACGAACGAGATCAGCAACGCCAGGCCAATGGTCGAAGTCACTTCAAGGCGATGTTCCGGGGTGATCATCATCACGGCCAAAGCGGCGCAGATGAAGGCGATGACCAGCCAGGTGAGCCAGGGGAACAGCCACATGCGCAAGGTCATTTCGACCTTTTCCCGTTCCAGTCGGCGGCGCATGCGCAACTGCGAAATGGCGATCACCAGATACACCAGCAAGGCAATCGCACCGGAGCTGGCGAGCAGGAACTGGAACAAACCGGCCGGCATGAAGTAGCTGAGCAAGGTCACACCCGCGCCAATCACCGTGCTGGCGATCACCGCCGCGCGTGGCACTCCGGCCGCCGAAGTCACCTTCAATGCCGGCGGCGCGTCGCCGCGTCGGCCCAGCGAATAGAGCATGCGCGAAGAAATGTAGATCGACGAGTTCATGCAACTGGCCACCGCGATCAATACGACCACGTCGACGAGGAATTTGGCGTTGGGGATGTTCATCAGTTCCAGTGCGCGCTGGTAGGAACCGACCGAGGCGAGTTGCGGGTCATTCCACGGCACTACGGAAATCACCACGAAGATCGACAGCAGGTAGAAAATGCCGATGCGCCAGATCACCGAGCGCGTGGCCTTGGCGATGTTCTGCGCCGGATTGTTCGACTCCGCAGCGGCAATGGTCACCGCTTCGGTGCCGATGAAACTGAACATGATGGTGATGAACGCGCCGACCACCGCCGACATACCGTTCGGCGCAAAGCCGCCGTGCTCGGCCATCAGCGTGCTCAAGCCACTGGCTTCGCGTTCGGGAATCCAGCCCATCAGCACCGCAAAACCCAGACCGATGAAACCGATGATCGCGATGACCTTGGCCATGGCGAACCAGAATTCGAACTCGCCGTATTTCGACACGCTGAACAAATTGGTGATCACCAGCAGCACGATCGACAGCAAAGCGAACAACCAGGCATCGACCTGGGGAAACCACTGATTGAGCACATGCCCGGCGGCCAACGCTTCGATCGGAATCACCAGCACCCAGAACCACCAGTAGAGCCAGCCAATGGTGAACCCGGCCCAGCGGCCGATGGCTTGATCGGCGTAAGTGGAAAACGAGCCGGTGTCGGGATGGGCCACGGCCATTTCGCCAAGCATGCGCATCACCAGCACGACCAAAAGACCGGAGAACAGGTAAGCGAGCAGCACCGCAGGTCCTGCGGCGGCGATGGCGTGGCCTGAGCCAACGAAAAGTCCTGCGCCGATGATGCCGGCAATGGAAAGCATGGTGACGTGACGCGGTTTGAAACCTTGCGCCAACTGACCGTTGGGGTCCTTGGGGTTCAGGCTAGTCATGGGTTCTTATTGTTCTCATGATCGACGTTTGGGCCACTGACTGTGCGTCGGGCGATCATCATTTCCGGTGCTGACATCAGGCGAAAGCAGCGACGCAGACGCTTTGCCGACGAAATGATGCTTCACCTTACGTGGCCCGACCGCCGCCCAACTAGCCTGAGTGCGGCATGCCGATGTCTGATTTCGACATGCCACTCTCAGGCCACCATGAGTCGGCGGCAACCGCTGCGGCGATTTACAGCGTGTAGGAAATCCCCACCTGCACGGTTCGCGGCGCGCCCGGGTAGGCGTAAACGTTGCCGAAGGCGCCTTCTTCGTAGTCGCGGTCGAAGATGTTTTTCACATCGAGGTTGAGCCGCACTTTATCGTTGACCTTGTAGAAGCTCAGCAGGTCGACCACGGTGTAACTGCCCATGGAAAACGCGGTGTTGGCGGTCTGCCCGGCACGCTCGTCGACGTATTTCAGGCCAGTGCCGAGGCCAAGGCCTTTGAGCGTGCCGTCCTGGAACTCGTACATGTTGAGCAGGCTGAAGCTGTTCTTCGGAATGTTCAGCAGGCGCGTACCGGAGCGCAGCGTGTTGTCCTTGGTCACCTCGGCGTCGACGTAAGCGTAACCGCCGACTACTCGCCACTCCGGAGTGAGATTGCCGGTGACGTTGACATCGAAACCACGGCTGCGCACTTCACCGGCAGCGACGCTGAAGGTCGAATCTACCGGGTCGGTGGTCAGCACGTTGCGTTTTTCGATCTGGTAGATCGCCGCGTCGACGCTCAACTGCTGATCCAGTGCCTCCCACTTCACGCCCATCTCGTAGGACTTGCCTTTCTCCGGGGCGAAGCCGCCGCCTTCGCGACTGGCGCCGGTGTTGGGCTTGAACGAGCGCGCGGTGTTGGCGTAGACAGCCAGGGTTTCGGTCAGGTCGTAGGTGACGCCGATACGCGGGGTGACGGCGTTGTCGCTGGCCTGCCAGCTCTTGCCGCCGGGCACGTAGGTTTCGTAATCGTGCTCGAAGCGCTCGAAACGTGCGCCGGCCAGCACTTTCAGTTTGTCGGTCAGGGCTACCTGATCCTGCACGAATGCCGCGTAGGTCTTGAGGTTCTCTTTGTCGTGGGTCGGCGTGCGGGTCAGCGCCGGGCGTGGCTGGCCGTAAACCGGATTGAAGATGTCGATCGGGTAGGCACTGACCGCGCCGCTGGAGCGCTGGATGATCGACTTGTAATCGTAATCTTCGTACTCGATGCCGGTGAGCAAGGTGTGCTGCAGACCGCCAGTATCAAAATGCCCGGTGAGGTTGAGCTGGGTGTCCTTGTCGGTCCATTCCAGCTTGCGGTAGTTGAAGTTGCGCCCCAGCGTGCGGCCGTCAGCGGCAATGCCGTTGGCCTCGATCGCGTCGCCCTTGAGCGAGCCGTCGAGCCACTGGAAACCACCGCCCAGAGTCCAGTCGTCGTTGAGCATGTGTTCGAAACGCAGTTGCGCCATGTTGTTGTCGTTGTGCAGCTTGCCGACGTCCTTCTCGCCAAAGAAGGTCTCGCGCGAGGCGGTGCCGATCTGCGCCGGGTAGCGCGTCACGCCACGATCGAGCGGCGCGTTGTTGCGCATGAAATCGCCTTCGAAAATCAGCTTGGTCGCGTCGGTGGCCTGCCACGTCAGCACCGGCGTGATGCCGTAGCGCTCGGTCTCGACATGATCGCGGAAGGTGTCCCCACCCTCGCCCACCACATTCAAGCGATAGGCCAGACGCCCTTCTTCATCGAGCGGCCCCGAAGCGTCGAGGGTGCCGCGCTTCATGCCTTGGTCATTCAACTGGCTGCCCAGGGTGACGGTGCGCTCGGGTAACGGCTGTTTCGACACCACGTTGAAGGTACCGCCGGGATCGCCACGGCCATAGAGCATGGTCGCCGGACCGCGCAGCACTTCCAGACGCTCGATGGTGTTGGCGTCAGGCATGTTCGGGTAGCCACGGTTGATCGGGAAACCGTTGCGGTAGAACTCACCCGTGGTGAAACCGCGCACGGTGAAGGTGGTCAGGCCCTGCCCCCCGAAGTTGTTCGCCCGACCGACGCCACCGGCGTAATCCAGCGCATCCTGCAAACGCGTGGCGCCGAGGTCTTCGACGGCATCCTTGGTCACCACGCTGATTGATTGCGGGGTTTCATGGATCGAAGTGTCGGTGCGCGTGGCGCTGGCCGAACGGGTCGCGCGATAGCCTTGCACCGGGCCGTCTGCCCTTTCGTAATCCGCTGTGCCGACCACGTCGGTGGCTTCCAGCTCAAGCGTTGAAGAAGTCGGTTCGGCTGACTCAGCCCACGAGGAAGAAGACAACGCCTGCAGCACACAAATGGAAAGCAGAGTTCGACGCATGAGGTGAAAACCTTTACGAATAGGCCAGAACGAAGGGCAAAACCGCCACTGAAAACGCCGCGCATGGTATACCGGCGCATTAGTAATTGAAACTTATTCTTATTTGTCATGTTGGTCAGGATTGGTGAGCGCGATTCATCACTCCATCCTGAAACCGCGCATTATCAGTGGCGCGTCGATGGCCTAGGCTCGTTGAGATCCGACGTCAACCGATGGCTGCGCCGCGCTACGTGTTCGCCGCCAGCCTGTCTGAAAGGAATTCGCAGATGAAATTCGACACCCCGGCCGGCTCCAATCCGATCGACCAGCTGAACGTCATCGGCCAACCGGCCGACCGTATCGACGGCAAGCTGAAAACTACCGGCACCGCGCCCTACGCCTACGAACAGCACGCAGCTGCACCCGATGCCGCTTACGGCTATATCGTCGGCGCCGGGATCGGCAAGGGCCGCATCGCCTCGATTGATTCGACGCAAGCGCGTGAAGCGTCCGGGGTAATCGCCATCGTCACTTACGAAAACGCCGGGGCATTGGCCAAAGGCGAGTTTTACGTAGCCAGGGCCTTGGCCGGGCCGCAGGTCGATCACTATCATCAGGCCGTGGCGATTGTCGTCGCGGACACCTTTGAACAGGCGCGCGCGGCCGCCGGCTTGCTCGACATCCGCTACGTGGCCGAAGCGGGTTCATTCGATCTGGCGGCTGCGAAAGACTCCGCCACTCCACCGCCACCGGCCGGTTTTGGCCCGCCGCCCCAGACCAGCGTCGGGGACTTCGAAGGCGCCTTCAACGCTGCGCCAGTGCAAATCGATCAGCACTACAGCACGCCTGACCAGGCCCACGCGATGATGGAACCGCACGCAACCATCGCCCGTTGGAGTGGCACACAGTTGACCTTGTGGACATCGATCCAACAGATCAACTGGGGCGTGCGCGATCTGGCGACAACCCTCGGCATCGCCAAGGAAGATGTGCGCCTGATCTCGCCGTATATCGGCGGTGGTTTCGGCGGTAAGGGCACGATTCTGTGCGACGCAGTGTTGGCATCCCTGGCCGCTCGACATGCCGGGAGACCGGTGAAAGTCGCGCTGCCGCGGCCGCTGATGTTCAACAACCTTACCCATCGTCCGGCGACGCTTCAGCGCCTGCGCATCGGTGCCAACCGTGACGGCGTGATCACAGCGATCGGCCACGAGAGCTGGTCAGGCAATCTGCGCGGCGGACGCGCCGAAGCGGCTACCGCGTCAACCCGATTGCTTTACGCCGGGGCCAATCGCATGACCCGTTTGAACCTGGCCGTGCTCGATCTCGCCGAGGGTTCGGCGATGCGCGCGCCGGGCGAGGCACCGGGGATGATGGCGCTGGAAATCGCCATGGATGAACTGGCCGAAAAGCTGCAGATGGATCCGCTGCAACTGCGCATCCTCAACGATTCGCAGGTCGATCCGGAGCAACCGGCGCGGCCGTTCTCCAAACGGCAGTTGGTGGAATGCCTGAACACTGGGGCCGAACGCTTTGGCTGGCGTCAGCGCAACCCTCAACCCGGTCAGCGTCGTGAGGACGGTTGGCTGATCGGCATCGGTCTGGCCTCGGCGATTCGCGGCGCACCGACGACCGCTTCGGCGGCCCGGGTGCGACTCGATCGTCAAGGCGTCATCACCGTGGAAACCGACATGACCGACATCGGAACCGGCAGTTACACCATCATTGCCCAGACCGCCGCCGAAATGATGGGCGTGCCGCTGGACCGCGTCGTGGTGCACTTGGGTGATTCGCGGTTTCCGGAATCGTCGGGCTCCGGCGGCCAGTGGGGCGCCGCCTCCTCCACTGCCGGCGTGTATGCCGCGTGCATGAAACTGCGTGAAGCCGCCGCTCGCGCCGTCGGGATTGACCCGCAGCAAGCCGAGTTTGTCGACGGGCAAATTCGCACAGGCTCGCAGCAGGTTGCCTTGGCTCAGGCCGCAGCCAGTGGCGAGCTGACGGGCGAGGACCGCATGGAATACGGCGATCTGGCCGAGCGTTTTGCCCAGCAGACATTCGGCGCGCATTTCGCCGAGGTCGCGGTCAATGCGGCGACCGGCGAAATTCGCCTGCGTCGGCAACTGGCCGTGTGCGCCGCCGGGCGCATCCTCAACCCGAAAACCGCGCGCAGCCAGATCATCGGCGGCATGACCATGGGCGCTGGTGCGGCATTGATGGAAGAGCTGGCGGTGGATCATCGAATCGGCTTTTTCGTCAATCACGATCTGGCCGGATACGAGGTGCCGGTGCACGCCGACATTCCCCATCAGGAAGTAATCTTTCTCGATGAAGTCGACCCGTATGCAACACCGTTGAAAGCCAAAGGCGTTGGCGAGCTGGGTATCAGCGGCGCGGCGGCGGCCATCGCCAACGCGATCCATAACGCGTGTGGCGTACGGGTGCGCGATTATCCGATTACGCTGGATAAACTCATCGGCGAGTTGTCCTACCCGGTCTGAGACTGGATCACGCAGGATATCGCCCATGTACCCCACCACCCCCGATGGCCGCTATTTTGTGGTCAAGCAACAGCTGTGGCGTTGCAGCAATCCAGCGCTGCCCGCGGCCGAGCGTGAGGCACTGGTTTCCGAGCTCATGGCGGCGCGGCGTGCGGTCAGAGAAGCCAAGCGCGCGGAGGATGCTGATGCATTGAGGTCAGCGAGAGCGCGTGTGAACCGGGCCAAAGTCGCATTGGGTGAGCGCGGGCCGGTGTGGTGGGAGGATGGCACCCCGGATTACAACCGGCACAAGGTGAGCAATACGCCGTATGCGCAGTGGTTTGCCCAACTGCCTGAGGGTTGACTGGCCTGCTGATCCCCAATCCCACAATCAACGCTGGTCCCCTGTGAGAGCGGGCTTTGTGTGTTGCCGGGATTTTGCATACGCCGCGAACTTGTGGGAGCGATCCTGCTCCCACACTGGATTTCGCGTGCTGCCGGGATTTGGCACGCGCCGCGAAAACCTGTGGGAGCGAGCCTGCTCGCGAATGCATTCGGTCAGGCGATGAAATGTTGGATGTGCCACCGCCTTCGCGAGCAAGCCCGCTCCCACACTGGATTTCGCGTGCTGCCGGGATTTGGCACGCGCCGCGAAAACCTGTGGGAGCGGGCTTGCTCGCGAATGCATTCGGTCAGGCGATGAAGATGTTGAATGTGCCGACGCCTTCGCGAGCAGGCCCGCTCTCACAGGGGCCTGCAGCGAGGCTCAGACTCGCAACAACTGTCGGGTCATCGCCATGGATGTTTCCAGCGACTGCCCGGTGCGCTGCAATTTGTTCAGCAGACTCGCGCCGAGCCAGAGCTGATACAGCGTCTCTGCCAACTTCCGCGCATCGCCCTCGGGCAGGCTTTTGTCATATTGGCCTTGTTCGATGCATTCGGTGATGCGCGCGACGATGCGTTCGGCGCCGTCGCGCAGGGTCAGGCGCATGGATTCGGACAGGTCGGCGACTTCAGCGCTGAGTTTCACCACCAGGCATTCATCACCGTGACCTTCCACGGTGCAGCGGTTCTGCCAGCCCTGCCAGTAATCCATCAAACGCTCGAAGGCAGTCAGCCCAGGCAATGTGAGGCGGCGCTCCATGTCGGCGAGGTAATCGACGAAGTAATCCTCGAGCAGCGCCTGGCCGTACAACTCCTTGGATTTGAAGTAGTGATAGAACGAGCCTTTGGGCACGCCGGCGGTCTGCAGGATCTCGTTGAGGCCGACGCTGGTGAAGCCCTTCTCGGCCATCATCCGGTGGCCGGTGTCGAGCAAGTGTTGGCGGGTGTCGTCAAAGGTCGGCTTCATGGTGCGCAAAATTCCAGACAATAGACCAGTCGTATACTTTTCAGGATCGGGAGTTTGCCATAACAGACGAGCAAAAACATTTTCTGAAAAAACTACTAGACGACTGGTCTAATTGGAACCTATGCTGCGCCCCGAGACACAAATTCATGCGGTGCCGACGCTGAGCGAATTCCTCGCCTTGTGCCGATGCCTGACCAACCCAAGGGTGCTCTATGAAAATCTTGATGGTTCTGACTTCCCACGATCAACTCGGCAACACCGGCAAGAAAACCGGCTTCTGGCTGGAAGAGTTCGCCGCGCCCTACTTTGCTTTCAAGGACGCCGGCGCCGATGTCACCCTGGTATCGCCTGCCGGCGGCCAGCCTCCGCTCGATCCGAAAAGCGATGAGCCAAGCGCGCAGACTGCCGAGACCGATCGCTTCCGCGCTGATCCGGCGGCGCAACAAGCGTTGGCCAGCACCGGTCGTCTGGCTGATGTGAAGGCCGAAGATTTCGACGCAGTGTTCTACCCAGGTGGCCACGGCCCGCTGTGGGATCTGGCCGAAGACAAGGCCTCGATCGCGCTGATCGAAGCCTTCGACCGCGCCAACAAACCTCACGGTTTTGTCTGCCACGCACCGGGTGTGTTGCGTCACGTGGTGCGCGCTGACGGCCAGCCAATCGTCAAGGGCCGTGACGTCACCGGCTTCACCAATGCCGAAGAAGCGGCGGTCGGCCTGACTGACGTGGTGCCGTTCCTCATCGAAGACGAATTCCAGCGTCTGGGCGGGCGCTATTCGAAAGTCGCCGACTGGCAGGTGCATGTGGTGGCTGACGGTCAAATGGTCACCGGCCAGAACCCGGCCAGCTCCGCCGCCGTTGCCGACAAACTGTTGAAGATGCTCGGCTGAATCCCTCGCTCTACCCCGATCAACGCCGTGTGCGTACAGCCCGGCGTTGTTTTTTTACCCAGTCACTAGTCGACTGGTCTAATCAGATTCAAGGCTTACTCCATGAACAATGCTTTCTTCACGCCCGCTAAATTGGGCAACCACACCCTGAAAAACCGCATCGTCCTGCCGCCCCTCACCCGCCAGCGCAGCACGCAACCGGGCAATGTCGCCAACGAGTTGATGGCCGAGTATTACCAGCAGCGCGCCGGTGCCGGTTTGCTGGTCACCGAAGGCACGCAGATCGAACCGCGCGGTCAGGGTTATGCGTGGACGCCGGGTATTCATACGCCGGAGCAAATCGCCGGTTGGCGCAAAGTCACCGAGGCGGTGCACGCGGCGGATGGTGTGATCTTCGCCCAGCTCTGGCATGTCGGACGGGTCTCGCACACGGCGTTGCAGCCCAACGGCGATGCGCCGGTGTCGGCCTCGGCGGTTGCCACGGACCGCGTCAGCGTGTTCATCGAAACCGCGCCCGGCGCAGGTGAACTGGTGCCGCCGTCCGCTCCGCGCGCGCTGAGCACCGATGAAGTACAGGAACTGATTCAGCTGTACATTCAGGCCGCGCGCAACGCGATGGATGCGGGTTTCGACGGTATCGAATTGCATTGCGCCAACGGTTATCTGGTCAACCAGTTCATCTCCGCCCACAGCAACCTGCGCACCGACCAATACGGCGGCTCACTGGACAATCGCTTGCGCTTTTTGCGCGAAGTGGTGGCCGGCGTCGCCGAATGCATCGGCAAAGACAAGGTCGGTGTGCGTTTCGCACCGTTGTTCACTACCACCGATGAAGCGCGGACGTATCTGGGCCTGGTCGAGGAAGATCCGCACACCACCTACATTGCAGCGATCAGGATTCTTGAAGAAGTGGGCATTGCCTACCTGTCGATCGCCGAAGCCGACTGGGACAACGCGCCTGCGATGCCGCAGACCTTCCGCCAGGCCGTGCGCGACACCTTCAGCGGCGCGATCATTTATGCCGGGCGCTACAACGCCAAGACCGGCGCGCAATTGCTTGAGTCGGGGCTGGCGGATCTCGTCGCGTTTGGCCGACCGTTCATGGCCAACCCGGACCTGCCGGCGCGGATTGCCAATGACTGGCCGTTGAACCAATTGAATCCGGCGACGGTGTATGGCGGCGGTGCCGAGGGTTATATCGACTATCCGACCTACCCCGCTTAAGCACCCAGCACAAATCCCTGTGGGAGCGAGCCTGCTCGCGATAGCGGTGTGTCAGTCAATTATATGCAAGCTGACCCACCGCCTTCGGGAGCAAGCCCCTCCCACATTGGTTCTGTGGTGATCGAGGATCAGGTGGTACACCCGCCATCCCTGTGGGAGCGGGCTTGCTCGCGAAGGCGTCCTGTCAGTCATGAATGTGCAAGCTGACCCACCGCCTTCGGGA
>NZ_JBSICA010000015.1:0-131733 GCF_058245595.1 Pseudomonas sp. UF-293
ACTGGAATGCATTTCCCAGTGGGAGCGAGCCTGCTCGCGAAAGCGCCATAAGCCTCGCTTCAGATTCCGGATCAGACCGAAAGCCGCAACCGCGCCAAATCTCTCCCACACTGGAATGCATTTCCCAGTGGGAGCGAGCCTGCTCGCGAAAGCGCCATAAGCCTCGCTTCAGATTCCGGATCAGACTGAAAGCCGCAACCGCGCCAGATCCCGCAACGGCGGTGCGCCAAACAGTCGGCTGTACTCACGGCTGAACTGCGACGGACTTTCATAGCCCACCCGATACCCCGCCGCCGAGGCTTCCAGGCCTTCGGTCAGCATCAGCCGCCGCGCCTCTTGCAGGCGCAATTGCTTCTGGTACTGCAACGGACTCATCGCCGTCATCGCCTTGAAACGGTGATGCAGGGTCGACACGCTGAGGTTCACTTCCCGCGCCAGATCATCGATGCGCAGCGGTTGCTCGAAGTTGCCGTTGAGCCATTTGATCGCCTGGCTGATGCGATGGCTCTGGCTGTTGGCAATCGCAATTTCATACAGACGATGGCCCTGCGGGCTGCGCAGCAGGCGATAGAGAATCTCCCGGCGAATCAGCGGCGCGAGCATGGCGATGTCTTTCGGTGCGTCCAGCAGCCGCGCCAGACGCAGCACGGCGTCGAGCATGGCGCTGTCGATTTTTTCCACGTACAGACCGCGTCCGGTCGGGCGCGTCGGTACGCCCATCGGGCCGGCGTCGGCGATCAGCGCGGTGATTTCGGTCGGGTCGATGTCCAGGCGCACGGCGAGGATCGGTTCCTCTGGCGAGACGTTGACCACGCGGCCGCTGAGCGGCATCGAAACCGACACCACCAGATAATTCAGCGGGTCGTAGTTGAAAAACTCGTCGGCCAGGCGGACCTCTTTGCGCCCCTGCGCCATGATGCACAGCGCCGGCTGCGCGAGCACCGGGGCGAAATCATGGGATTTGGTGTGGCGCGACATCACCAGCGAACCGATGGCGGTCTGGTAGCTGCCATCGTCGCTGGTGTTGCGGCGGATGATCGCCGCCAGCTCCGCACGCTGCTTTTCCATGTCGGCGCTGGGTTCGGCTTGAAAACGATCGAATGACGTCATGCACGGCATCCTCGGCAAGTGAGGGGGAATGCAGCAGAGCATATGTTTGTGCAAGCAACGGCGGTAGACACATTCTGCCTAATGCTTGCCTGATTCTGCACCGCGCCGTTTCCGGCCGTCGCCGAGACGCCCGGTCGTAGGAGCTGCCGAAGGCTGCGATCTTTTGATTTTTGTTTTTCAGATCAAAAGATCGCAGCCTTCGGCAGCTCCTACAGGGCAGCGTTGGCGGCCGGGGTTTTGGCAAGTCTCGCAGGATTGTGCAACGCGAAGGCAGGAATCGACTAACGGCGCGGCCGCCCCGGCCCTTAATCTTTGCTCCAGTCGCAGCCTGTCCCCCGGCTGCCACGCGATTTCATGGAGGGTTGATCATGTCCAAGCAGATGCCTGTCAGTCATATGGCCTTCGTTCGTGCCCAGGCCGGGCGCTCGGCGGAACTCGGTGTGCGCCTGAGCGCTTTGATCGAGGTCTCGCGCGCGGCGCCCGGTTGCCTGAGTTTCGCGTTGCAACAATCGCAGTGCGACACCGACCTGTGGCTGGTCAGCGGCTACTGGAGCAGCCAGCAGATGATGACTGCATACTTCAATAGTCCGTCGATGGAAGTCTTCGCCGAGCTGGTCCAGGATCTGGTGGTCAACAGCCTCGACTTCCACACCTTCAGGGACGTTTCCGCCGCGCAGGCCCTCGGTCAATGTTCGGCGCCGATACACAAACTTGCCGGTTGAGGGTTTAATGTCCGGCTTATTTGATTGAGCCAGGATCCGCGACATGGCACGTAAAGAGTTTGAACGCTTCGAAGCAGTCTCCGCAGTCGTCCCCGTTGAGCTGGGCGGTAACAAGGGTTATTACGCGGCCATCGCGGTCAAGGCCCTGGTCGATGGCGGCGCACCACGCTTTCACAAATTGCTCGATGAGCAGGTGTTTCCCGGCGCCATCGCTGCCGATGAAGCGGCAATCAATGAGCTGGACAAGCTCAAGGGCGTCACTGATGACGCCGAGCTGATCTGGTAATTATTTCTGCGCCCCGGGGCGCCACATCTTGAACAGAGCCTCAGGCCCCAGCTGGAAATAATCAGCAGGACCGCCGCCGCGCAAAATCGGTTGTGCGGCGGCGGTGTCGTAGATGCCATCCTTGAGCAGCCATTTGGCGATGTGCACGGCCACCACCTCGCCGAGGATCAGCCAGCTCGGCACCGTTTCGCCATCGGCGCGTTGCAGCTGGATGATCTGCGTGACTTTGCACTCGAAGGACACCGGGCTTTCGGCGACCCGTGGTACCGAAATCACCTTTGACGCCACGGTCGTCAGCCCCGCCAGTTCAAACTCGTTGACCTCAGGCGCGACCATCGCGCAGCTCTGGTTCATCTGCTCGGCCAACGGGCGGGTGGCGAGGTTCCAGACGAACTCCCCGGTCTGCTCGATGTTGTTCAGACTGTCTTTGCGCCCGACGCTGGAAAAACCAATGATCGGCGGCACGTAATTGAAGGCGTTGAAGAAACTGTAGGGCGCGAGATTGAGTCGGCCTTCGGCATCCTGCGAGGAAATCCAGCCGATGGGCCGCGGGCCGACGATGGCGTTGAACGGATCGTGAGGCAGGCCGTGGCCGTTGGCGGGTTCGTAGAAGTGGATGTCATCGGACATGGGGAGCGGATTCCTGAGCTGCATTCGGATGCCGCCATAGTGCAAGGAGCCACCGCATATTGCCACCCGGACGCGAGACCCTGTAGGAACTGCCGAAGGCTGCGATCTTTTGATTTTGTCTTTTTCAAGATCAAAAGATCGCAGCCTTCGGCGGCTCTTACGGGTTCGGCGCAGGACACGGATTTTGTGTCCTGCCAGCGATAGAGTCCGATCAGTCAGTGACGATCCGCGAGTGCTTCTGGGTGTCTTTCATGGTGATGTACACCAGCAGCGACACGGCGATGCACGCGGTGACGTACCAGTAGTAACCGGTTTCCATGCCGATGCTCTTGAACCACAGCGCGATGTATTCGGCGGTACCGCCGAAGATCGATACGGTCAGTGCGTACGGCAGGCCGACGCCCAGGGCGCGGATTTCGGTCGGGAACAATTCGGCTTTGACCACCGCGTTGATCGAGGTGTAGCCGCTGACGATGATCAACGCCGCCATGATCAGGAAGAAGGCGCCCCACCAGGTCTGGATGGTGTGCAGGGTCATCAGGATCGGTACGGTGAAGATCGTACCGAGCACGCCGAACGCGATCAGGATCGGACGCCGGCCGATCTTGTCCGACAGGCCGCCGATGATCGGTTGCAGGCACATGAACAGGAACAGCGTGGCGGCGGAAATGGTGGTCGAGTCGGAGATGCTCATGCCGACCGTGTTCACCAGGTATTTCTGCATGTAGGTGGTGTAGGTGTAAAACGCCAGGGTGCCGCCCATGGTCAGGCCGACCACGGTCAACAGCTCTTTCGGATGGCGCATCAAGGTGCGCATCGCGCTTTCCTTGGATTTTTCTTTCTTGGTGAACGACTCGGTTTCTTCCATGCCGCGACGCAGGTACAGCGCCACCACTGCACACAGCGCACCGATGGCGAACGGAATACGCCAGCCCCACGCGTACAGCTGTTCGGTGGTCAGCATGTTCTGCAGCACGATCAATACGCCGAGGGCGATGAGCTGGCCGGAGATCAGGGTCACGTACTGGAAACTCGAGAAGAAGCCGCGACGTTCTTTGGTCGCCATCTCGGACAGGTACGTCGCCGAGGTGCCGTACTCGCCGCCGACCGAAAGGCCCTGCAGCAAACGGGCGAATACCAGCAGGATCGGCGCGCCGATGCCGATGGTTTCATAGTTCGGGCTCAGGGCGATCAGCAGCGAGCCGAAGCACATCAGGTACACCGAGGCCATCAGCGCTTTCTTGCGCCCGACCTTGTCGGCGTACATGCCCATCAGCCAGCCACCGATCGGACGCATTAGGAAGCCCACGGCGAAGATCGCAGCGGTGTTCATCAGTTGCGCGGTGGTGGAGCCGGCGGGGAAAAAGGTTTTGGCGAAGTACAGGGAGAAGGCGGCATACACATACCAGTCGTACCACTCGACCATGTTGCCGACAGAGCCGCTGAAGATCGATTTGATCCGGCTGGCGGTAGTTCTTGGTTTGGCCGGCACGGCAGCCGACCCAAGGGGCAGGGCGTTGGAGTTATCCATTGAAGGATCCTTCGTTTAATTGTTGTTGTGGAGCGCGTCGGAACGCAGCCTGCCAGGGCTATAGCAGGAGGTGTGCCAACGGGGAGGGAGCCGGTTTAGAGGGGCCGGTGAGATCGAATGAGCGGAAATCCGCTTATGGCTGGGTTGTGGTGAGCGGGAAATTGCTCATTAGGTTGATCGGCCATTGTTGCCTGCGCTGGCTCCTTCGCGGACAAGCCCGCTCCCACAGGGTTTTGTGCTGAACCCTGAATTTGTGACCTCCACCGACCATTGTGGGAGCGGGCTTGCCCGCGAAGAGGCCCGATCAAACACTGCCAAAGTCAGCTGCCTTGAACAAACATCTCCCGACTCAACCCATGCCGCTGCATCTTTTCGTTGAACGTGCGGCGTGGCAGTTGCAGTTCTTCGAGCACGGCTTTGACATCACCTTTGTGCCGGGTCAATGCCGCGCGCAGGCATTGCGCTTCGAAGGCTTCCTGCTGGGCCGCCAGCGACTGACCCGGATCAATCGCCGCCACTGGCTCATCCAGGCCCAACACCTGACGCTCGGCGACGTTGGCCAGTTCGCGTACGTTGCCTGGCCAGTCATGACTGAGCAGGTGACTCAGCTGCGCGCCGGTCAACGGCGCAAAGGTCCGGCCCAGACGCTGGGCGGCGTTCTGGGCAAAGGTTTCGAACAGCAATGGAATGTCTTCGCGGCGATCACGCAGCGGCGGCAAACGCAGTTCGGCGACGTTCAGGCGATAAGCGAGATCCTCACGAAAACGCCCGGCACGGGCTTCGTCGAGCAGGTCCGGTTTGGTCGCCGCGACAATCCGCAAATCGACGCGAATGCTCTGGTTCGATCCCAGCCGTTCAAGTTTTTGCTCCTGCAAGACCCGCAGCAGTTTCACCTGCTGGGCCAGCGGCATGCTTTCGATCTCGTCGAGAAACAAAGTGCCGCCATCGGCATATTCCAGTTTGCCGATGCGCTTGCCGGAGGCACCGGTAAACGCGCCGCTCTCATGGCCGAACAGCTCGGCCTCGAACAGTTGCTCCGGGATCGCCGCGCAGTTCAGCGCCACGAACGGTTTGCCGGCGCGCGGGCCGAAATCATGCAGGCAGCGCGCGACCAGTTCCTTGCCGCTGCCGGTTTCGCCACGGATCAGCACGTTGACCGGCAACGTCGCCAGATCCAGCACTTGCCGACGCAACGTTTGCAAGCCACGGGATACGCCCAGCAACGTCGCATCCAGCTTCGCGCGGTTGTCGGCGAGTTCGTGCAGGGCGCGGTTTTCCAGAACCAGGCGGCGTTTGTCCAGCGCCCGGCGCAGGCTGCCGAGCAGGGTCTCCGGGCTGAACGGTTTTTCCAGAAAATCGTAAGCGCCGTCGCGCATCGCCTCGACCGCCATCGGCACGTCGCCATGGCCAGTGAGCAGAATCACCGGCAGATCGGCATCGCGCTGTTGCACTTGCGCGAGCAATTGCAAACCGTCCATGCCGGGCATGCGCACGTCGCTGAGGATCACCCCGGTAAAGTGTTCCGGGAGCGCGGCGAGGCATTCTTCTGCGCGACTGAACAGTTGCACCTGAAACCCAGACAGGCTCAGCCACTGTTCAACGGCGTTGCGAATGCTGCTTTCGTCGTCGACCACCATTATCGAATTGAGCATCAGATGTGTGCCTCCAGATCGATTGGCAGGGTCAGGCTGAACACCGCGCCGTGGTCGCCATTCTCGACGCTCAGGCGGCCGCCGGATTCATGCACGATGGCGAAGGATACCGCCAGCCCCAGGCCCAGACCGTCACCTACCGGTTTGGTGGTGAAGAACGGATCGAACACCTGGCCCAGTTGCTCCTCGGCAATGCCGCCGCCGTTGTCGCTGACGCTGAGCCGCCACAATTGCTCATCCGCCTCGAGACGGATTTCCAGGCGCTTGCAGGCTTTGCCCTGCATCGCGTCCAGCGCATTGCGCAGCAGATTGATCAACACCTGTTCCAGACGAATCGCATCACCCCGCACCCACGCCGGACGCGCCAGATGCAACACAAGGCTGACTTGCTCGTCACGCAGGCGCGCATCGAGCAGTTGCAGCGATTGATCGATCACCGTTGCCAGGTCGAGACGTTCGCGCAAGCCGCTCGGGCTTTTACGCGCGAAGGTCTTGAGGTGGCCGGTGAGGGCGGCCATGCGCGTGAGCATGTCGTCCACCGGTTTCAGCGCCTTGTACGCGTCATCGACGCGGCCATGTTCGAGCAGCAGGCGCAAGGTTGCCAGTTGCATACGCTGGGCGGTCAGCGGTTGATTGATTTCGTGGGCCAGCGCGGCAGACATCTGCCCCAGCGCGGCGAGTTTGGCCGATTGCACCAGACTTTCCTGAGCGGTGCGCAAGTCGCGAGTGCGCTCCTCCACTAAGCGTTCCAGCTCTTCGCGGTTGCGCTGACGGACCTTGGCCAGCCGCCAGCGCTGATTGAGGAACAGCAACAGGAACACCAGCGCCAGCCACACCCCGGCGGCGGCCAGCGCGGCGTTGCGCAAATCTTCGAAGGCGACTTGCGGGCGGCGCAGCAGGTGCAGCGTCCAGCCCTCGGTCGTCAGTGGTAGCGACTCCCAAAGATAGTCGGCAGTGCCGTCCGGGCCTTCGACCCGGCGCAGATCACTGTTGTCATCGAAGCGACGCAACGGCAAATGGGTCAGCGGTACCAACGATTGCTTGTCGTACTGGCGCGTGGATTTGATCTCGGCCAGGTCGCTGGCGCTCAACGGCCGCAAGGCGCGATAACGCCAGCCCGGCTGATTGGCAATGAAGATGATCCCGCGCGCATCGCTGACCAGCAGCGTATCGCTGCCCTGGCTCCATTCGCGTTCCAGCTCCGGGAATTCCAGTTTGACCACCATTGCGCCGAGGAACTCTTCGTTGTCCCCGAGCACTGCGCTGGAAAGGAAGTAGCCGGGAATGCCACTGGTCACGCCTACCGCGTAAAAACGCCCGGTGCCTTGGGTGCGGGTCTGGCTGAAGTAAGGACGAAAACCGTAGTTGTGCCCGACGTAACTGCTGGGCAAGCGCCAGTTGCTGGCGGCCACGGCCAGACCGGTGCGATCGAGCAGTTCAAGGGTCGAGGACTGCGCCGCACCGTTGATCTTTTCCAGCTTCAGATTCAGTGCCGCTTGCTGCGCAGCATCGACCGGGCCGGCCAGGGCAGAACGCAATTGCGGATCCAGCGCCAGCACGGCGGGCAGCGCGCGGTAGCGGTCGATCAGCGTGTGCAAGGAGTTGGCGTAAAGCCCCAGTTGCTGATTGGCGCGGGCGGCGTCTTCTTCCAGCGCCTGACGCTCGGCATGGTGCATGGCGAACGTCGCGGCCACGCCCGTGCCGGCGATGATCAGCAGGGAATACAACGACAGACGCAGGGTACGGGAAGTCGGCAACATGCTCGGTGCTGGGTCGGCAGAACGGGCGGGCACGATAGCATGGGCCGAGGTGGCCCGGCGTGCTGTTCACGCCGGCCGTGTCTGCTAAACAGCTGTCTCCTGTACCTGACGTCGATGCACAAGATTCAACCTCGGCTTCGGCACCGGTCTGCCGCGAGGTTCGGCAGCGAGCGAGCGCTCCAGTTGCTGCAGGCGTTCAGTCACGCCTTGCGCCTCGCTCGGCGCTTCGATAATTGCCTGTGCGGTTTGCATGACCTTGTCGATAGCTTCGAACGGGTCTACACCATTCCTGGACAGCTTCATGACCTGACGCTGTTGTTCTGCATCCAGTGCGTCCAGTTGGGCATAGAACATCTTCTGGATGTGCTCGGAGTAGCTGTTGAGGTTATCCGTGAAGGTCTTGATGCTGTCGATAAGCGCAGCGCCTCCATCGAGAAGAGCCCCCGCGCCGTCGACGGCTTTTGCAGCGCCGTCGCCCAACGTTTTCAGCCCGTCCTTGAGCTCTTGGGTGTGCAGTGTCTGCGCCGCTTTCAAACCTTTCTTGAAAAAGTGGTAACGCAATACCGGAAACACTATTGCCCCCGCGATTGCCCCTGCGCCGGAACCGATGGCGTTGCCGATTCCGGGTACCACGGTGCCGATGACACTGCCGATGGCGATGCCTTTGCCGATACCGTAAAACACCGATTTGATGCCGGCTCGGGAGGTGATGAATTTGCCGAACGTCATGCTTTTGCGCACCGCCTCGATGTTCTGGCCTTCAGGAATCAGGCCATCGAACTCGGTGGTCAGGTTGTGCAATTGCTCCGCCGCAGTTTGTGCTTGATCAAAGATACCCACCGCTTTTCTGATCAGGTCAAACACCACTTTGAAGGCACCGGTCTGGTCGACATGGACGATCGGGTTGTTACCGACAAAACCATACAGATTCAAACCGTCCACATCCCCCGCCGGATCCGCACTGACCCAGCGCTGTAACGACGGTGCGTAATAACGGGCGCCGTAGTAATACAAACCGCTGACATCCATCTCCTTGCCGGAGTAGCGGATGAAGCGATACACGGTTTCCGATTCCGGCTTCATCCATGCGGTTTCGCCGAACGGGTAATAGCCTTCTGCGCTGGTGACGTCAGCCTTTTCATCAAGCTCCATCACGCAAGAGCCCAGATGGTCCTGGAGGGTGTAGCGCAGTTGGTTGTTGGCGACAGGTGAAGTCGTTACCCAATGCAGGCAGCGTGCGTTGCCGAGGCTGATGACGTGCAGTTCTTCGCCGTTGTCTCTGGTGCGGATTTCCAGGCCGGGCAGATAACGCACCTGATGGAAGTGATTGGCACCGGGAGCGAAGGTTTCGTGACGCTTGAACACCCGCACGCCTTGGCTGTATCGGTAGTGTTCAGCGTCGTTGGCGCTGTCCTTGCGCAGGACCAGATCGATATGTTCCAGCTCGTCGCGGCCGTTCCAGTGCAATGACGGACCGTGATGCAGCCTGCGTTGATTGCCGTGCGGGTCGAACCAGGTGCCGAAGTCCGGCGGCTCGTCGCCTGTTTGCCAGCGCACACCGCGATTGCTTTTGGCGTCGATGGACAGCGTTCGGGTGCGGCTATTGCCGTCGCGCTGATGACGCAGTTCGGTCAGGTTGCCACCGTTGTCGTAGGTATACGCCTGGGTGTAATTGAGGCGGTTTCGTTCGTCTGGTGGCTGCGGCAGGCCGGGGATGTCCGGGGGCAGGGCATCGTCATGGCCGGTGGCGCGGATCAACCGGTACAAGGAGTCGTAGCTGAATTCACGGTGCCCGTCGACCCGCTGATTGGCGAACCAGACGGGTTCGAAGGCGTGGTCTTCGATGCGGGTGATATTGCCGACGCGGTCGTAGAAATATTCCAGATCCTGCAGTCCGGGTCGGCCGGGCTTATGACTGGTTCGGCTGCGCAAGCGTCCATTGGCTGGATCGTAAGTCCATTCGTTGAGCACACCGTTGCCGTCCTGTTGCTTGATGATCTGACCATTGGCGTCGTAGTGTACGGCCAGCAACACGTGGTGCCGTTCTGTGCCGCCTATCAGCAGATCCACTGCCTGAAGCTGTCCTGCGACGCCGTAGCGCGATTGCCGACAATGCCCGCCGGCGTCGGTCTGCTCGAGCATGGCGCCGAGCGGGCTGAATACCTGATGACTGGCAAAAGACGCGCCGTCGTGAAAGCGGCGGGTCTCTTCCAGTGTCTGGCCGGTAAGGGTGTAACTGACCACTTCGAACGAACCTGAGGCATCTGTCTGTTGGATCAACTGGCCACGGCAGTTGTAACCTGCATCGGCAGAACCGTCGGCGTAAATGAAGGTATCGACCTGGGTCTTGTCGTTACCGGTCATCTCAAGCTTCACCACGCGCAGCTGCTTGTCGAACCACGCCTGCCAGTGCTGGTCGCGGCCGTCCCATCGCTGCACTGGCTCGCCGGCCGGTCCTTGCAGCACCAGACGCTGGCCGCTGTCGACACTGTCGGTATACAGCGCATCGCCGTTCAGCGCGTAAACGGTGCTGACGTTGGCAACGCTCAAACGCGGATCCTGCTGCGTCGCCAGACGCCCGGCCAGGTCGTATTGCTGGCGAGTCACGAGCGCTTTGGGAGGGGCACCAACCACGTTGCGCAGATAAGCGACCTGCCGGACAGGCAAGCCTCGGCCGTCCGTGGCGGCCAAGGACGGCGTGTGCGCATGCATGGATTCATCACCCATTCTTGAACCTGCCAAGCAATGGGCTACCGTTTTTTTTCGACGCCAGATGCCGTTGCGTTGCCAGGTATTGGTTGTCCGTCGTACCCATCGCTTTGTAATACGCCAGGCCGGCCTGAGCACGCGCGATGTGCGCAAGCACGGTTCGGTTTTTCTGTTGCAGGCCTGAGCGCGTGATGGTGGACAGCGTTTCGCTGGACGTATTGCCATTGACATTCGGCAGCACATTGGCGGGCGAAACACTGTCGACGCCCAGTGCATCGAAGGCATTCTCCGCCCACGCCGACCGTTGTTCGATGGCGGCTTTCCAGTCGCCGAGCATTTTTTCGATCTTTTCAATCTTCACCGGGTCGAGCCGGTTCTTGATGTCTTGCGCTTCCTGCGCCCGACTTCCCATATTGAGCGCGCCGGGAATGATGCCGATCACCGATCCGAACACCCTGTTCATTATGAATAACGGGTTGAAAACCGCGTCGAGTGCCGGATGGAGCACCTCGCCCTTGAAGTCTTTCCACGAGTTGATCTCCTTGACCGGCGCCTGGATTCCCAGCCTTTCATCAATCGCGCTCACGGACAACTGCGAGGTCTGCGGTATCAATGGCCCGACGCGCAGGCCGACGTGGTTTGCCAGCGGTTCGACAATCGCTCCGGCGACATCCCCACCGATATTGCCGCCGATCAAGCCTGAGGGTTTCAACACGTTCGCTGACACCTCCAGGACGGGAAGCATGGTGTCCAGTTGCACACCACCCAGGGAGCCACCCTCATAGCCGAGAACGCCTCGGACGACTTCTCCGGCCAGATTCATCGCCATGTTCATCGCAACATCCTGATGGATGATGTTGTGCAATTGTCCCAATACTTCTTCAGCGTGCCCCTCCACCGCGGATGCAAACGCCGAATAGAGCATGATCACACCCTCTGCCCGCTTGTTGCCGTCCGGATCGACGAAGCGGATCGGGTTGTTTCCCACGAATGCGTACAAATTCAGGCCGTCCGCCTGCTCGGCGTCCGTACTGACCCAACGTTGCAGCCACGGCGCGTAATAACGGGCGCCGTAATAATACAAACCGCTGACATCCATTTCCTTGCCGGAGTAACGGATGAAGCGGTACTCGGTTTCCGATTCCGGCCTCATCCATGCGGTTTCGCCGAACGGGTAATAGCCTTCTTCGCTGGTGACGGTCAGGTCTTCATCCAGCTCCATGACACTCGAACCCAGATGGTCTTGCAGGCTGTAGCGCAGTTGGTCGTTAGTAGTGGGGGGCGTTGTTACCCAATGCAGGCAACGTGCATCGCCCGCGCTGACGATGTGCAGTTCTTCGCCATTGTCTTTGCTGCGAATTTCAAGGCCCGGCAGGTAGCGGACCTGATGGAAATGCCGCGTGTTGTCAGTAAGCCATTCGTGACGTTTGAACACTCGCCGGCCCTGGCTGTAACGATAATGTTCGGCGTCGTCGTCCCTGTCCTTGCGCATGACCAGGCTGACGCTTTGCAACTCGTCCCGGGCGTTCCATTGCAACGATGGCCCTTGCTTCAGATCCCGCTGATTGCCGTGAAGGTCAAACAAGGCGTCGAAGTCCGGATCCGCATCACCCGGTTTCCAGCGCGCAGCGCGATTGCTGTGGGAATCGACGAACATTTGCCGCGTATATGTGTTGCCCTCACGTACATGGATCAACTTGAGCAGGTTACCGCCGTCGTCGTAGATGAAGGTCTGGATGTAATTGAGGCGGTTTCTCGGGTCGCTCGCAGCCGGCAATCCAGGAATCTGCGCAGGCGGAGCGTCGTCGTAACCGGTGGCGCGAATCAGACGGTACAGCGAGTCGTAGCTGAATTCGCGATGGCCATCGACCCGCTGGTTGGCGAACCAGGATGGCTTGAAGGCGTGATCCTCGATGCGAATGACATTGCCGACACGGTCGTAGAAATATTCCAGGTCCTGCAGGCGGGATTTTGCCGGGGGCTGACTGATCCGGGTATGCAGGCGGCCATCGCCCGGGTCGTAGGTCCAATGGCTGAGCACACCGTTACCGGCCACTTGCTCGATGACCTGGTCACTGGCGTTGTAGTGTGCGTCCAGCAGCACCGGTTTGCGCACTTTGCCATCGATCCACAGATCCACCTGTCGCAGCTGTCCGGCGAGGCCATAGCGCAATTGTCTGCGATGTCCGCCGGCGTCGACCTGCTCCAGCAGAGCGCCCAGCGGGCTGAATACCTGCTGGCTGGTAAATGCTGCGCCGTCATGAAAGGTACGGGTTTCGATCAATGACTGGCCGGCGAGGGCATGGCTGGATATCCCCAGTGACCCTGAACTGTCACTTTGTTCGATCAACTGGCCGCGCAGGTTGTGGCTGGCGCTGACGGTACCATCGGCATAAGTGAAAGTGTCGACCTGATGCTCACCGTTTCCCGTGACCTGCAGTTGGACCACGCGCAGTTGATTGTCGAAGGTCGATTGCCAGTGATGGCCGCGGGCGTCCCAACGCTGGCGCGGTTCACCGGCCAGCCCCGGCAATATCAGGCGCCATCCGCCATCGACGCTGTCAGTGAATAGCGCATCTCCGTTCAGTGCGCTGACGGTGGTGGCGTTGGCAACCGGCAAGCGCGGATCGTGCTGTGCCACCAGACGCCCGGCCACATCGTGCTTTTGAGCGGTCACGATAGCGTGCGCTGTGTCATCTGCGGCAGAGCGCAAATAAGCGACCTGACGGATCGGCAGGCCTCGGCCGTCAATCACCGCCAGGGCTGGGGTGCGCCAATGCAAGGAGGCGGTCATGCGCCCGACTCACTCGAAGCCACCACCTCTTCGGCCGTGTCGTTGAAGTCCTCGCTGATGGTGAACCAGGGATGACACGTCGTGCAGGCAAAGTCCGCTTTGGCGTTGATCAGCTTGATCAGACGCCCCGGCGCGTCATAAAAAAGCTGGTCGAACAGTCCGAGCTTGCGCACTGATTGATTGACGTACCGGTGCGTATTGGCGAAAAACGGTCGGTACTGGCGTATCGGCAGACCCTTGTTGTTGTATTCGACACGTTCGCTGATACGCCAGCGCCTCTGCGCCATCTGCTCGCCCTCTTCGATAAGCAACTCACCGTTTTCGTCTACGGTGTAGGCCAGCCCCGGGTCAACCTCTTGCAGGGTTTGCAGGATACGACCGAAGCCGTCGACGCAGGTTTTGACAATCTGGATCTGCAGGTCGGGGTCGTCGGGGTAGCGGTCAGCACTGAGCACCACGGTGTGTATGGGTTCGCGATATGCAGCTTCGATAGCCTTGAGCAACAGCTGATCGTCGGGTGTCAGGTCTTTGTCTCTGGCCAGGCGCCGCCGTGCGCTGGCGCGTATGTGTCCACCGGGCAACAGGTCGCCTTGCCTGATCGATTGGCTTTGAAGGGTGGAGGCGGGGATCCGGCCCATCCAGCTGAACAGGTTCTTGTGCAGGGTACTCGCTGCTCTTTGTACGGTTGGATGTGGATTCGCGATGGCGTATTCCGCACTGGTGTCCGGTAATGTCCAGCAGGTCAACTCATGGAATCCGGCGTCTTCACCGTTTTCCGTGCCGTGGAAACTGGTGACCAGCGGCTGACCTGACGGTTCATAGATGACTTCTTCGATATTTTCATTGGCGTCGATGAGTCGCTTGGGTTTGAGTGCGTGGTAATCGAACTCCGCCACGCGAGTAGTACAACCGTCGGGCAACTCCATGCGAATGATCGCCAGGTAGTGTTGATCGTATTCGGCTTTGGTCACGCCATGGCTTTGCGTTTCGTTGAACTCAAGGACTTTGTAGAACGCCTGAAGGTTGCCATACCGGGCAAAGTTGAACCGCGCTGACCAGAGGTTGTTTTCTGCGCTTGGCACTGCCTCGAACATCGGCTGCATGTCTCTGTAGCCAATCTCCACCAGGGCTTCAGCGATATTGAACTCCGGCACAATGCTGTAAGCGTCCAGCGCGGTCTTGTCCAATAGCGCAAGCTCGAGGGAATGTTTCAAAGCTTCGAAACCGGCGACGCCGTCGCCCAGTTCCTGACCTTCCGTGTCCACATAGCGCTGCACGGATTGCGACGCCAGGACCCGTTCGTCATTCCATTGCGGTGAATCCTGATGCGCTCGCAGCGTTTCCAAGGACACCTGAGCGGGGGTCAGCCCTATGGGCAAGGTACCTTTGCGCAATTTCAGCGCATTGCTCCGTTCCTGGTAAGGCAGACCCAATCGCCACTGCTGCGGCCCGGTCAGGTGGATCAGGCGCGCACGGGTTTCACTGAGGTAAAACCATTGCTGCGCGTCGTCATGGGCGTCGCTCCACCATTGATTCAAGTGGTCCTCGGTGAAGGGCGGCGGACTGTCAGCCGTCAGCCGTCGCGCGTAGCTCACCGACAGTGCGTGGGCCACGGCACCATAAGCGTCCCAGCGCAAAGTCACGTCATGGCGGCACAGCGGGTCGTTGATAAATCCGTCGTATTGGTAGCTGATGTGTTCCACCTGCAGCGGCAGCAGAACGGCTGCTGCGTACTGCCCCCGAGGCTGCACTTCGCGCACCAGATAGCGTGTTTCCTGTACCGAGTACAGCTGAGGAATGCCGGGTGCCCGGGTGTCGGCAAGGTAGGCAGAGGTTTCCGTGCGAGCCACCGAGCCGACCAGTGCCTGCGCGATCCGATAGCGACTGTCGGGATCCTCCGGGGTGATGGGTTCATCGACTTCACCTTTGGGGTGGTAACGACTGAACAGGGTTTCGCCCAACGGACAAGCATCCACGTCCGCGCTGAAATAATCATCGCGCGGGCGATTCATGTCTTGCCCGTTATGAAACCAGATACGGGTCTGCGCCGGCTCGCTGAAGCCAGGCTCTGAAGGCCCCGTGGGCCATTCGCAATCGAGTTGCTGCAAGTAGCCGAAGCCGCGAAATTCGCGTTCCCTGCCGTCGTAAAATCCCTCTCGCCATTCAAATAACTGGGTCAACCGGACATCGGTGATCTCATCGTGCTGCTCCTGCTTTTTCACCACGGCCAGCGGAAACGGCAAATGACACACCGGGGCGCGCCCCAGCGTCAGAAGACGGGCCTTTTCATCCAGCCATTCCTGTGCCGAGCTGCGATAAGTCACGCTGGAGCAGCAGCCCATATTGTTATTGCTGCTCGCCAGCAGATAAGGCTTGTTCGCAACGAAATCGTAGCGCCAGTGCCTTGGCTTCATATGCGGTACCGTCAGAACCAGGCTGGCACAACCGAGCCCTTGCAGGTCGGCGAAACTGACCTGGCACAAGGGGTCGTAACGCACCCCTTCCGGCCACGCTACGCTGACAGGAGTTTGCTCCAGACCGTTGCCGCCACGGTTCAGATAGATCTCGAATGCCGTGGATTTCAGATAGATCAGCGCCGGCGCGCCGGAACCGTCGAGATCGGCGAAACGCACTCGCGAGGCGTCGAATTCTTCGTAGGTGAACGGCAGGTCGCTGATCTTGCGCCCTTTGCCGAATTTGCCATGCCCAAGATTAGGCCAGCAGCGGATCTCGTCGTGGCGGATGCGGCACAGTTCGGGCATGTCGCTGCCGAGCAGGTTACCCAGTAACACCAGTTCAGTGGGCGAATCGCTGAAGACCGGCAGACGGTCGTCATCATATTCGTGGGGGATTTCCTGTGCCGCCGCGAAGCCTTTTTCCCGCAGGCTGGCATAAAGGCGCACCCGATGGGGACTGATAGTGGCCGCTGACATCAAGCCGTCGCCGCAAAAATCTCCCATGGTCAAGGCCAGATCCCGATGTTCCCTGGGGAATTTATCGAAAGCGGTAAACAACTCGAATTGGCGCTGTGCATTCAACGCATGAAATCCACAATAACCCAACCGGGCAATGATCAGATCCAGGCGTCCGTCACCGGTCAGGTCGAGCAGTTGCGCCACGGCCCGGTTACGATCGGCAAGCGCAATCTTCTCCAGCAAGGTCCATGGGCCGTAACCGATCCGGTCGGTGCCGGGTTCTGCGCGTAACGGTTCACGGTAATACCAAGCGTTGTCGTAGCGGCAGAGGAAGCCCGGAACGCCCTCGCCATACAGATCGACGCATTGGTAGAACCCACTGTCTTCGATGCCGGGTTGGTTCTGGTTTTCCAGCAGACGCGCAGGTGTTTTATTGATTTCGAAGGGCAAGTATTCGAACTCCACCGGCGGTGAATGCTCGACATTGCCTTCTGCGTCAAAGGACTGATAGTGCGCAGCGCTGATCTGACTGTATGCCCACTGAGCTTTGTTCTGAACCGGCCGGTATTCCAGCAGCAGGCGCCGTGCAAGTCTTGCCTCTGCGGCGATGCCCTCGGGAAAGTGCTGAAACATCAGCACCTGCTGGCAAAGCCTGCGTGTGCCCAGTTCAAAACCCTGACCATAAGTGGAAAACCGGTCCTGTCGCAGCTGCCAGGGGGTCGCTTCATCGTAGGTCGGGATCTGGGTCAGGGAGTTGCTGCGTTCGCCGTAATCGAACAGCAGTTGAAAATGCCATGGCAGATCCGTCGGCCGGTCGAAGTCCCAGCTATAGAGGCGGTCGGTCGCCGTGGCGTTGCCGTGACATACCCGTCGCAGATAACGCTGGGCTCGGTAGTCGTGAGTCGGGTCGTGTTCTTCGGGCTGATCGTCGGGCTTGTACTCGTAGCAGATGTGTTCGCCCTGTGCGTTCATGCTTTCGCACAGCAGCCAGTTGCTGATATGCAATGGGGCGTCGGGGTCGGCGCGGCGTGAAGCGGCGGTTTTGCCGTAGACATGCAATGTGCCATCGGCGCCGTGCACCAGCCAGAAAGGCGCACCACCGTCAGCCGGATGCCAGCATTCGCGCAGGGAAAAATCGCTTTCGATCCGCGCCCGGTAAGACACCACCGTGTGCTCCGGAATGGGCCGGTCGCGGTATGTGGTTTCGCTGCGTGACTTGAGGTTGCCATCGTCATCCAGCTCGGGCATCCACACTTCGCCGTCGTGGCCGATGATTTCGTCGTGCTCGGTGTAGCGCGGTACGCCCTTGTTGGTACGTCGGCTGATCTGGCTCAGTCCAGCCAGATTCCAGCCAAGGCCAAACGTACTGTTACCGCTCTGGCTGCTGAATGACAGGAGCATGTGCGGGTCATAGCCACGGCCAGCGGTCGGGATCGGCAGTTCTACTCCGGCTGTGCCCGTAGGGCCCACTGCGCTCCAGCTCTTGCCGACAGTCGCGATCGATGAGCTCTTGGCGATGGACGGGGCGGTGATGCTCAGGTCTTGATCGGGCATGTCGATTCCATTCGCGCAGAGGGGCTTTCATGGAATGACGCTAACAAAAACGCTCGGAAGATGGACCTGTCAGATCTGACAGGTGCGCAAGATCATTTTCTGTGCATGGGGCGTTTGTTTATCGCTAACGGTATTAACCAACAAAAACGGCCGGGCATCCTTGCAGATGCACCGGCCGTTTCGATGTGGCGAAAAACTTACTGCACTTCGACCGCCAGGCTCTCGCTGATCTTCTGTTGCCAGATCGCCGGCCCGGTGATGTGTACGGATTCGCCTTTGCTGTCCACCGCCACCGTTACCGGCATGTCCTTGACTTCGAACTCGTAGATCGCCTCCATGCCAAGTTCGGCAAATGCCAGCACCTTGGACTTCTTGATCGCTTGCGCAACCAGATAGGCGGCGCCGCCCACGGCCATCAGGTACACGGCCTTGTTGTCCTTGATCGCGTCGATAGCGGTAGGGCCGCGCTCGGATTTGCCGATCATGCCCAACAGACCGGTCTGCTCGAGGATCTGACGAGTGAATTTGTCCATCCGCGTTGCGGTGGTCGGGCCAGCCGGGCCAACCACTTCGTCACCGACCGGATCAACCGGGCCGACGTAATAGATGAAGCGACCCTTGAGGTCGACCGGCAGGGTTTCGCCCTTGTTGAGCATTTCGACCATGCGCTTGTGCGCGGCGTCGCGACCGGTGAGCATTTTGCCGTTGAGCAATACGGTTTCGCCCGGCTTCCAGCTCTGCACGTCTTCCGGGGTCAGGGTGTCGAGGTTGACACGGCGGGCCGACGGGCCGGCTTCCCAGACGATTTCCGGGTAGGCGTCCAGCGGTGGCGCTTCCAGCGAGGCCGGGCCGGAACCGTCGAGCACGAAGTGCGCGTGACGGGTGGCGGCGCAGTTGGGGATCATGCACACCGGCAGGGAAGCGGCGTGGGTCGGGTAATCCATGATCTTCACGTCGAGCACGGTGGTCAGGCCACCAAGGCCCTGGGCGCCGATGCCCAACTGGTTGACCTTCTCGAACAGTTCCAGACGCATTTCTTCGATGCGGTTCTGCGGGCCACGGGCCTTCAACTCGTGAATGTCGATGGATTCCATCAACACTTCCTTGGCCATGACCGCGGCTTTTTCAGCGGTGCCGCCGATGCCGATACCGAGCATGCCCGGTGGGCACCAGCCAGCGCCCATGGTCGGCACGGTCTTGAGTACCCAGTCAACGATCGAGTCGGACGGGTTGAGCATGGCCATTTTCGACTTGTTCTCGGAACCGCCGCCCTTGGCTGCCACGTCCACTTCCACGGTGTTGCCCGGGACGATGGAATAGTGGATCACGGCCGGGGTGTTGTCCTTGGTGTTCTTGCGCGCACCCGCCGGGTCGGCGAGGATCGAGGCACGCAGGACGTTTTCCGGCAGGTTGTAGGCGCGACGCACGCCTTCGTTGATCATGTCGTCCAGGCCCATGGTGGCGCCGTCCCAGCGTACGTCCATGCCGACACGGACGAACACGGTGACGATACCGGTGTCCTGGCAGATCGGGCGATGGCCGGTGGCGCACATGCGCGAGTTGATCAGGATCTGCGCCATCGAATCACGGGCCGCTGGCGATTCTTCGCGCAGGTAGGCTTCGTGCATCGCCTGGATGAAATCCACGGGGTGGTAATAGGAAATGAACTGCAGGGCGTCGGCAACGCTCTGAATCAGGTCATCTTGCTTGATCACGGTCATGAGTCGCGCTCCTCAAAAAAAACGGTGGGGAAGCTACAGGCTTCTAGCTTCGAGCGGCAAGTTAAAGCAGTACGCGAACAGCTTGAGCTTGCCGCTTGAAGCTTGCGGCTCGTAGCTGTCCCTCTGTGGCGCGACGCTAAAAAGGCGCGGCAGTATACCGCGCCCCGATCGGCCGTACACGCGCCGGCAGTCATTGATTGCGGCAGCTGCAAGCTTCAAGCATTGAGCGGCAAGTCAAGGCAATACGCGGACAGCTTGAGCTTGCCGCTTGAAGCTCGCGACTTGTAGCTGCCCGTCTGGGCCAGGTGGGCCACACTTTTGACGCCATTTTCCCGGCCCGAAAATCGGTGGTCATTTAGCGACCGGCCCTCTAAAGTGGCATCCGGTCTGTAGAGTAGGACACTCGGTCAGCCTCCTATCGCACGGTGAGTCAACGATTGACCCATAACGCCATTCAACGCCTTTTGCTCAAACGCTTCGCCCTCGCTGCGGCCACCTACGGATTGGCTTTGCTGCTGCTGTGGCTGGCGTTTTTCACCGGGCATTATCAGCAATCGCTAAGTGGTGTGGCCATCGGCAGCGCCCTGGTGGTCATCAGCCAGGCGACCCTCTTCGGGCTGTTCTGGAGCGGGCGCAACCAGCGCTTCGCCGACCCCAGCCTGACCGAAGCGCAAGTGCTGATGGGGCTGGGCTGGCAAACGTGGCTGATCGCTCATGTCGACGAGGCACGTGGTGCGTTTCTGGTGTTCTACGTGCTGATCCTGCTGTTCGGCCTGTTCCATCTCACCCGGCGGGTGTTTATCCGCTGCGCGCTGCTGGTGTTCTTCAGTTTTTCCGCGATTACCCTGTGGGACGCCTACCACTTGCGCCTCGCCGAGCCTGCGCTCGCGGCGTTGCAGGTGTGCATTCTGGCGATGGTGCTGGCGTGGCTGGTGCTCTATGCGCGTTTTGTCCAGGTTTCCCGGCAACGCCAGCGGCAGCGTCGGTTTGCCTTGCAGGCGCATCAGGACACTCTGCGCGGGATGATGCGTCAGCTCGAAGATCTGGTTGCCACCGATGAGCTGACCGGGTTATTCAATCGCCGCCACTTCCTGCGCATTGCCTCGCGCGAGCTCAATGCGCTGGACAGCGACGTGATGCACGGCCTGGCGCTGATCGATCTGGACCACTTCAAACGCATCAACGACCTGCACGGCCACGCCGCTGGCGATCAGGTGCTGCAGGCATTTGCCGGTGTGGCACAAGCCTGCCTGCGCGACGGCGATGTGCTGGCGCGCTATGGTGGTGAGGAGTTCGTGGTGCTAGTGCCCGACTGCGATGCCGAACGCCTGACCGCCTGTTGCGAGCGTTTGCGCATTGCCTTCAGCGAGGTTGAATTGATGGGCTTGCAAGTGCGCAACCTGAGCCTGTCGGCGGGCATGACCCTGTTGGCGGTTGGCGATGATCTGGACGAAGCCTTGCAGCGCGCCGATCAGGCGCTGTACCGGGCCAAGCGTGACGGACGCAATCGTTGTGCCGCCGCGTGGGAGAACGTCGATGCCTGAATTGCGTGTCGGTGATCGGCAATGGACGGTTGAGGCGGGCAGCAACCTGCTCGACAGTCTGAATCAGAACGGCGTCGCGGTGCCCTACAGCTGTCGCGCCGGCAGTTGCCACGCCTGTCTGGTGCAATGCGTGCAAGGCCTGCCCACTGACAACCGCCCGGACGCCTTGAGCGCCGAACAGCGCCAGCAGGGCTGGCGGCTGGCCTGCCAATGCCAGGTGAGCGAAGATCTGCAGGTGCACACCTTCGATCCGATTGCCGACGGTCGCCCGGCCGTGGTCGAGGCGCTGGACTGGCTCAGCGACAACGTTTTGCGTCTGCGTCTGGTCCTGCAACGGCCACTGCGTTACAGCGCCGGCCAACATCTGGTGTTGTGGATCGGCCATATCGCCCGTCCCTATTCGCTGGCGAGCCTGCCGCAGGAAGACCGATTTCTTGAGTTTCACCTCGATTGCCGCCAGCCCGGCGAATTCATCGATGCCGCACGCAAGCTGCAGATCGGCGACTCGATCCGCCTCGGTGAACTGCGCGGTGGCGCCTTGCATTACGATCCGGACTGGCATGCGCGACCGCTCTGGCTGCTCGCCGCCGGCACCGGTTTAGGCCCGTTGTTCGGCGTGCTCCGCGAAGCCTTGCGCCAGGATCACCAAGGCGCCATCCGCGTCATTCACCTGGCCCATGACGAACGCGAGCACTATCTGGCCAAACCCCTTGCCGCACTGGCCGCGCAGCGGGAAAACCTCAGCGTCGAACTGTGGACAGCGGCCGAGTCAGCCGCCGCTTTGGCGCAACTGCGCCTTGTTTCCCGGCAAACCCTGGCCTTAGTCTGCGGCTCGACGGCCAGTGTCGACGCCTTCGCCAAGCGTCTGTACCTGGCCGGATTGCCGCGCAACCAACTGCTGGCCGACGTGTTCCTGTCCCGTGGTTGAGCGCTGATATTTCAGACGCGAGACACGCCATGACCGAAGTCATCCTGCTGGAACGCGAGCGCGGTTTGCTGACCCTGCGCCTCAACCGCCCGGACAAGAAAAACGCCCTGACCCGCGCCATGTACAGCCGCCTCGCCGAGGCCCTGAAACAGGCCGACGATGACCCGCAAATCAATGCCGTGCTGATCAGCGGCAGCGCCGAGTGCTTCACCGCCGGCAACGACATCGCCGACTTCCTCGAACAACCGCCGAGCGACCTCGACAGCCCGGTGTTTCACTTCATGCTCAATCTGCTCGAATGCCGCAAACCGGTGATCGCCGCCGTGGCCGGAGCAGCGGTGGGTATTGGCACGACCCTGCTGCTGCACTGCGATCTGGTCTATGTCAGCCGCGATGCGCGCCTGCGCATGCCATTCGTCAATCTTGGTTTATGCCCGGAGTTTGGCTCCAGTCTGATCCTGCCGCGTTTGCTTGGGCAGGCAAAAGCGGCAGAATTGTTGTTGCTGGGTGAAAGCTTCAGCGGCGCACAGGCTGCGCAGTGGGGAATTGCGACAGACGCACTGGACAGTGGCGCGGCTGCGTTGAGCAAAGCGAGGGAAATGGCGCTGCGGTTTGATGAATTGTCGGCTGAGGCGGTGCAAATCAGCAAGCAACTGATGCGAGCGCCAGATCGCAAGTTGCTGCGCAAAGTGATTGAAGAGGAGGGCGCGTTGTTCACCCAGCGGCTGCGTTCGCCGGAGGCGGTGGCGGCGTTGAGCGGGTTTTTTCGCTGAATCTTGAGACGCCTTCGCGAGCAGGCTCGCTCCCACAGGAGATTGCATTTCAAATGTGGGAGCGAGCCCGCTGGCGAAGGACCTGGCCAGCCAATAAAACTGTCAATCAGGGGAATCCCGGCGATCCCGTCGCCAGCTCACTCGATTAGTCCACGGCCGACGCATGGAACCCGTTGGCCTTCGACTTGCCGCTGGCCGAGGAACGTCAGTTTACCCTCCGCGATTGCAGCCCCCCGCCAAACACCCCTTTCCATGTCGAACACTCGCCAGCCTTTGCCATCCGCAAAATCCGTGTCCAGTCTGCCGTCATCGATGAATCTGGCAATAACATAGTTAAAACCAGAGGACAGGTGACTCAGCCCCGCAACAAGTATGTGTCCACTGCTCTGGATGGACGCGTCAAGCCATAGGGTGTCGATGCCTTGCAGTCTGCTCAGAAGTGGTTCGCCTGCGTTGAACTGGATGTTGGGTTTGCCGTCGGATTCCCGGCTGATCAATACGCCATGGTGTGCAGGCTCCGTATACCCAACGGATAACAGCCGCTTATTCGTCTGCCCGATAACTTTCAAGACATTGACGCTCAGCGAGTTTTCTACTGGATCCATCACTTCAAAGCCGTCATTGGCGAACGAGTCATCAATTTTCCCGGTGGCAGTCAAGCGGTTGAGTACTGCCCGGTAAGGATGATTGCTACGTACACAGCCCGCGAGCACGTAGGTGCCATCCTGTTTTGCCAATAGATCGTATAGCTCCGTGTGAGTGAAATTCGGGTGGAGAACGTAAGCGATTTCTCCCTGGTTGAATTCAACATCCCGTGTGCCGTCAGGCAAGAGTCGAATGACTGCTGTCGCTATTTTGTTTCCATCCCGACCTACGGTGGTATGCAATACGATCTTGCCGTCAGGCAGAACGGTTGACCGCTGGCTACCCGATTCTGAGTTCGTTGGGTTGAGTAGTTGCTGGTGCGTCTGATGTGCCGGGTCGTCATCCGAGAGGTAAACAGCGACTTTGCCGGTTTTGTTGAATGCAGGATCGAGGTTGCCAGCGACGTCGAGACGCACGACTCCTATGGCACGCTTAAGGCTAGCCTGAAAGAAACTGCCGATGAGCAGCAGTTTGCCGTCAGCCTGTTCCACTATTTCGTTAGCGAAGGAATGCGATTCTTCCCCGTCCTCAAATTGACCGGTTACGTACCCGTTCTGGCCAAATTGAGTGTCGTGTACGCCATTGATATCCAGTCTGATCAGGTAGTAAGCGTTACCGGTCGATTGACCTATGCTTCCCGCGATATAGGTGCGTCCTGTTTTGTCGACCATCAAACCTCTCAGGACAAGATTTCCTAAAGCGTCGGGAGGTTTTTTCGGAGTGGCAACGCCCTGATTGCCAAACGTCGGGTCGAACTTACCTGGCGAGATGTTTGCCGCAATTTCCATCTTCAATCCTCCCTGATTACAAGTCGTGTCCAGTCTTGAGTGGTTGGGTGACGAAGTTGCACGCTAATCAGGAATGGCTCTCGCGACAACTGACAAAACTGACAGTTGAAGTTCTGCGAAAATTGGTTTTCAGCAACATGCAGGCAACAAAAAGCCCCGCCATTCACATGGCGGGGCTTTGGTGTTTCAACTTCCGATCACTCAGACCTGCGGATCACCGACATGCAGGATCTTCATGCCGTTGGTGCCACCGGTGGTGTGGTAGCTGTCGCCCTTGGTCAGGATGACCCAGTCGCCTTTTTCCACGACGCCGCGCTTGGTCAGCTCGTCGATGGCTTTCTGGCTGACTTCGTGCGGTTCCAGCGAGGCCGGATCGAACGGGATGGTGTAGACGCCACGGAACATCGCCGCGCGGGCCTGGGCTTCGCGGTGCGGGGTAAACGCGTAGATCGGCACCGAGGAGCGGATACGCGACATGATCAGCGGGGTGAAGCCGCTTTCAGTCAACGCAATGATCGCTTTGACGCCCGGGAAGTGGTTGGCGGTGTACATGGTCGCCAGCGCAATGCTCTCGTCACAGCGGCTGAACTCCTTGCCGATGCGGTGGCTGGAGGTCTTGCCGGTCGGGTGCTTCTCGGCGCCGACGCAGATGCGCGCCATCGCCTGCACGGCTTCCAGTGGGTACAGGCCAGCGGCAGATTCGGCCGACAGCATGACGGCGTCGGTGTAGTCGAGCACGGCGTTGGCCACGTCGGACACTTCGGCGCGCGTCGGCATCGGATTCTGGATCATCGACTCCATCATCTGGGTCGCCACGATCACCGCCTTGTTGTGGCGACGGGCGTGCAGAATGATTTTCTTCTGAATGCCCACCAGCTCGGCATCGCCGATTTCCACACCGAGATCGCCACGGGCAACCATCACTGCGTCGGAGGCCTTGATCAGACCGTCGAGGGTTTCGTCGTCGGCCACGGCTTCGGCGCGTTCGATCTTCGCCACCAGCCAGGCAGTGCCGCCGGCCTCGTCGCGCAGTTGACGGGCGTATTCCATGTCGGCGGCGTCACGCGGGAAGGACACCGCGAGGTAGTCGACTTCCATCTCGGCGGCGAGCTTGATGTCGGCCTTGTCTTTTTCAGTCAGGGCCGGAGCGGTCAGACCGCCACCACGACGGTTGATGCCTTTGTGATCGGACAGCGGACCGCCGATGGTCACCACGCAATGCAGCTCGGTGGCCGTGGCGGTTTCAACGCGCATCACCACGCGGCCGTCGTCGAGCAGCAGCTCGTCGCCAACGCCGCAGTCCTTGACCAGATCCGGGTAGTCGATGCCGACCACCTGCTGGTTGCCTTCGGTCAGCGGATGACTGGTGGAGAAGGTGAACTTGTCACCGATCTTCAGCTCGATCTTCTTGTTGGCAAATTTGGCGATACGGATTTTCGGGCCTTGCAGGTCGCCGAGCAGGGCGACGAAGCGGCCGTGCTTGGCAGCGAGGTCACGCACCAGCTTCGCGCGAGCCTTGTGCTCGTCGGGGGTGCCGTGGGAGAAGTTCAGACGGGCGACATCCAGACCAGCCAGAATCAGCTGTTCGAGAACTTCCGGCGAGTTACTGGCCGGGCCAAGGGTAGCGACGATTTTGGTACGACGGACGGACATGCAAAGACTCCTGAGTTCAAGCGCAGGCAGAGGCTACTATGGTCTAGGGGTGTAGTCATTGTTCGTTTGCACTACTTTTTGTGAAGAGCTTCGTTATTGCTTTCTTTATTGAACGCGGCAACTTTGCGACCAGCGCGCCTGAAGATTTCCGACCAGGGGTCGATACAGAGCACAAGACAGGAGAACCCCCATGCGATTGTTGCCCATTGCCGCCCTTGCCCTCAGCGTCCTCGCCGCGACGGGCTGCACCCGTTGGTCGATGAACCATCATTTGAACAACGCCTACAGCGCCTATGAGCGCGGCAATTGCGAGCAGGTGATGCTCGAGTTGTCCAAGGTCGAACGTGCCAGCCGCGCCCGGCCGTACGTGTGGCCTGAAGTGTCGATGATGCGCGGCCAGTGCCTGGAACGGCAGAAGCTCTACATCGACGCGGTGCAGACTTACCAGTTCATCATCGCTTCGTACCCGAACAGCGAATACGCCTACCGCGCCCGCGCGCGTCTGGAAACCTTGCAGAGCCTGGGCCATTACCCGACACGCAGCGCCGCTGCTGTGGTGCGGCCGACGCGCTTCTGACGGTGTTGCCCTACAAAATCTGGCCGTCTGTACAAGCTCCGCTATAGTCAAGGAAACCGCTCGCGAGCCTTGTCTCGATGGCGGCGCAACACCTGCGACTGGCAGTGGTAAAGGTGACGGCGCTATTGCGACCGTCACACCGGAAGCGGGGAGAGCGGGCCTGCTCCACAGGTTCGTTCCGAAGCACAGGTGCGGCTCCTTGCTGAGCCCTGCATGGCGAACAGCACATCATGTTTACCGACCGCCGGATCGAACGGCACCAATTGCCGTACTACCTCAGAGTATTCAACAGCGTCACCGACAGACCCGTCGGCTTTCTCGGCAATGTATCGGCGGACGGGCTGATGCTCATCAGCAACCTGCCGATGATGGTCGGGATGGATTTCCAGTTACGCGTCAAAGTCCCGGCCCGCGATGGCAGCCAGCAAGTGATCGATTTCAGCGCCTGCTGCGTGTGGTGCCATGAGGACGCCACGCCGCTGCATTACGACGCCGGCTTCATCCTGCGCCGCGCGCCAGCGGAGTTCGGGCAACTGGTGCTGGCGTTGCAGCGCTACTTCAGTTTTCAGCCGATGCCGGCATCGGCTTGATTGGAATCCGCTGAGTTCAGGTAGCCAGGTATCGAGCGTGCGCCCGCCGGTTGAATAGTTGTTTCGCTATTGTTATGACGTTTTTAATGCCAACAAGGTCTTTTCGACTGTCAGAACTGACAGTGGTCGCTCCTTCCGCAGTCCCGTAGCTTCGGTGCAAGTTTGCCTATTTGCGCAGGAGCACTGAAATGGACGACGAGATTGGAAAATCCAAGAGCGGGAATGAGCAGGAGAGCGAGAATCAAGCTCACACCAACCGCTTAACGGACGAATCTCTCGCTGATAAGGCTTCCTTCGCAGGTGTGGGCGAGGGGGAACAATATTCCGAAGTGTTCTGGGCCAACACTGTCACCACTACCCTTTATCAGACTCACCCGCGCGTGCCTTCCCTGACTACCGAACTGAAGTGTCAATACAAGTTTGAAAATGGATGGATTTATGTAAGGACCTTAAGGTACAGAATGACTACCCGATATGGGAACTGGTATCGCGCCAATATTGATTTGGCGCTCAACGCTGGTGCATATGAACGCAAAAACTCACCAGACACGATGAGCCAAGACACACAGTGGCATGACTACTCAGCTCACTTGAGCGTGCCACTTGGGGCGTATGGTGTAGAAGTTTATCTGCAAATGCGTATTCAATATGACGGAACTAATAATGATGTCGGGCCTTCGGAGGGTTGGAATCAAAAAATCATTCCTGCACCGCCGCCTTTCATAACATCGCCGAAACCAGATCAACTGGTCAGTACGTCTTTCAATGTTCAGGGAAATGGTCATCTGCCTGCCGGTACTATCTATCTGTTCGGGCTGCGTGGCCCTTATTCAGTCGCGTTGGCCACTGCGATTCCGACAGGGGGCGGTAATTGGATTGCGTCCATTACATTGCCCTCGGACATTACGTCGTTTTATGCAGTCCAGCAGATAGGTTCTGAGAGATCGCTTGGATCCGGTGTAGTCGCGATTCGAAAATTGCAGGTTGAAATAACCTCACCCTTGGCAAACACCCTGGTGAATCACTCGCAATTGGTTTTCAAGGGGACTCGTAACAGAGAAGCAGAAATTTCGGTACAGGACGCGCGCAATAACAATGTTACGTTGACCGTAAGCGACGATTCCAACACTGACACTTGGGCGCTTCCCCTTAAGTCTGGGATATTCGTCCCCTCCGGTTATTTTTTAGTCAGAGCAAAAAACCAATCGGCCGGTCAATCTGACTCTTACTCAAACGAAGTAGCCTTGAGGATGTTGGGTTTTCCCGCCATCGATTCCGAAGTTTTGCAAGAGGCGGCTTTCGACCTTGAAGGCGATAATGGATTGCTCGGCGCCAAGGTCGAAGTTTTCGAGGATCTGAGCAACGTCCTGTTAGGTGCAAGTGAGGAGCTGACAAACGCTAATTGGCGCGTCAAATTGAAAGGCTTGGCACCGGGTCCGCTCTCTCTTGTGGTGAGACAAACGCTCCAGGGTCTCTCCTCCGGGGCACTCAAGGCGCATGGCTTCCGCATTCGTCCGCCGACGCTTGAAATATCCAAGTACGAATTTCCTTTCGCACAAACAGTGCAGTTCTCCGGCGCCGGCCACTACAACCCGAAACTCGCCACGCGAATCCGGTTTATCGTCAAAAGTTTCCCAGGCCCCACGCCACCGAACACGCCTCCCATCGTCGACGTGCGAAACGATGGTTCCTGGGTCGTAACAGCAACAGGCTGGGGGCTGGGCAATTATTCAGTCGAGGTCGTGCAGCAGATCGCCGACAACGCCAGCGGCTGGATCGACTCGCATGCCTGTCAGTTTGATGTCAAACACTGGATTCCACAGGTCAGCGAAGTCACTCATACCCCAACCTATCGTCCGGTGTTCAGCGGCAAGGGCTACCCAGGTGCGACTGTCCGGTTTATTCGTCCTGACGGCTGGGAAATTGCTCCCAGCACCGTCGTGGTGAATGAGCGGTGGTCAAGCGCTACCCTTGATGAGTTGGGGCCGACTAAAGATCAGACAATCGGCATTCACCAGTCCATTGCGAATGTAGGTGCAACTGAACCCCTCGAGTATGTTTTTTCCATCCCGCCTCAGGCGCCAGGCCTGAATGATCCACAGGAAAACGGCCAGTCGCCAATATTTACCGGCACCTGCTGGCCGGGTGCCGAGGTCCTCCTGGCCTTCAACGGCGACGGTCGGTATGTGGCTGAAACAGATGAGGGTCAATGGCGGTACGAAAAGCCCGGTGGTTTTGTACCGGGGCAATACACCGTCACTGTCACCCAGATTGCTGCCGAACAGGAGTCGGTTGCGGTCAGAAAAGACTTCGCGGTCAGCCGAAGCGTGCTGAAACCGCAGATCGACACACCGCTGGAAGGTGCCGTGGTCGCAGCGGATCTGATTGTGACCGGCAGCAACGGCATGGCCGGCGCCTCGATGCAATTGCGCGATGCGCAATATGGCAATGCACTGGGGCAACCACTGGACTTGACCGTAAACGGCCCCTGGTCGATCAACCTGACCGATCTGTCGCGGCGTTGGTACAGCATTGATGCGCAGCAAACGCTGGAGGAGCAGAAATCCGAGCCCAGTGATCCGCGTGCATTCACGGTAGCGCTACTCGCCCCACAGATCACCGTTCCGGAGCAGGACGGCACCATGCCGCGCGATGGCAGGATTGAGGGCACCGGTTGGCGCGGCGCCTACGTTGAAATATGGGACGTGGATGCGAACGTGCAACTGGCCGCCGATATCGAAGTCCAGCCTGATGGTTCCTGGCACTGGGAGTTGAAACAGTTGACCGGTCACCATCAACTCTGGGCCCGGCAAGCGTTCGCGGGGACCCGGTCCGAAGAAAGCCCGATACGCAGCTACAGGGTTGTCCCGAACGCTCCTTCCATCGAAACCCCAACCGCCGACGATCATGTGGGCAGGCGAGTGTGGGTGTGCGGTTTTGGCGTACCCGGCGACAAAGTACTGGCGACACTGGGCGATGCCCGGGGCGAGGCCGTGGTCGCGGACAATCGCACCTGGTCGATGCTGTTGAACCTGAGTGTTGCAGGCGGCAATCACGCGTTGCAGGTGATTGCTTCATCCGCAGAGTTTCAATCTGAGCCGACCCTGCAGCAGCTGGCGGTCGGCACTTATCTGCCAGTCATCGAGGCGCCGCAACCAGGGCGCCAGGTCGATCGCAACCCTTGGTTCCGAGGACATGGTCGCCCAGGTGTCGGCCAACTGGTGAGCTGGTTCAATCCTGAGGTGGTCTGGCTCGAGCACGTTCCAGTGGACGGAGGGCAATGGCAGGGCCAGTCAGGACAATCGCTGCCGGCAGGCGGCACTTGGTGCTGGTTTCACCAGACGCTCACTGATGACCAAGGAGAAACAGTGTCAGAGCGGGTGCTGAGTTCGCGTTTCGAGGTTGACGCTGGAGACGCGCCAGCGAAACAGCGTCGGTAGAACCCGATGAACGGTAGATAAACCTGTCAGTTCTGACAGGCGACAGTTGGCGGCCATGAGCGCTTAATTCCAGTCAATCCGACGTCGCTGCGGACAATTGGCGAGGTGGTTCAGCGCCGTCATACCCAAGGATACCGATCATGGCAGATACGCTTCGTCCCGCTCAGCAATTGCTGGACCAGATATTCGGTGAGTCAGCGTTCGCTGAAAACACCGGCCTGGCAAAGCTGCGTGCCGACCTCCAGGACAGCTCGATTTTCCCGCTGGTTAAACACAACGCCGAGGGTTTGATCAGCCGATATGGTCTGAGTCCCGTTGATGCACAAAAAATCATCCGGCCACTGCGCTCTATGGCCACCTATATCTTGCGCCAGTACCTCGAGCACACCCAGCGCGGGAGCCACAGGGCGCCAGCCGAGTCTTTCAGTGGGCTGCTTTCCATAGTCGACGGTCCCAATCTGGAGCGCCTGTTTACCCCCGGGTTTGAACAGATGTGTCCTGTGGGTTCGCCCGAGGCTATTGATTCGCTGCAGGCGTATCTGGTGAACCTCTACCAGTTCGTTGACGAGATCGAGGTTGCAGGCGACCCCGCAAGCAAGCCATTGCACGATCGGCGAGCGGACCTCAAGCACCTGTTGATCGACGAGCAATCGATGCACCAGCGCGTGTCTTCGGTCGAAGTCAGTAGTTCGATCCTGCAGACTTTCATCGACTCGAACATTCCGATAGAGGATCAGCGGGAGGCACTGATTGCTGCGCGTTATCCCAATGGTCTGCCCTACTACCAACCCTGGAGCACCATTGAAGAAGTGGTGCGCTCCCATGAGCTGTTGGCAGGTGATTTTGTGCGGGCTATCGATTTGCTGTCGCCTGGTTTCCTTCGTTCGAATAACTGGGTTGCCGGGTCAGGGGCTGCATGGGCGCATGACACGGGCCTGGGGCCCTATCAGCGCAAGCTTCTGACAGAGCCTTTCATCCCGTTCGACGCCGAAGTCTATGGGAAATTTTATACCGACAACTTCGGCGTTGAAGGCACGGATGTGTTCAACCTCAATCAGGTCAAGTTTTTTTGCGAACGGACGAAACTCGATACGCCAATGCTGACGCGCCTGTTATCGGTAGGTGCTTTCGAATCGGAACGCTCGCCAAATGTGCGGTACGACATCGCCGATGACGGTACATCCGAAAGCGGACGCTACGGTTCGGTTTATATCAATGGCGGTAAGCATCCCGGTATTGGTTTCTATGACGGTGGCAGTCAATACGCGCGAATCTACCTGGCGCCCTACACCGCTCAGGGCCTGAACGGTTTCGACCGGATGAACCGCAAGTTACGCCTGGATAAATGGTTTGAAATGCCCAGTGGCGAAGTGGATGACGTCGTGGCTGCCTTGATCAACGCCGAGCGTCGCGGCGCGGGAAACAAGCAGTGGGCGATCTCCGAAAACGTCGTTCATGGTCTGGGTCTGTTCCAGCGGTTACGCAAGCATTACAACTGTTCTGCGGCGGATTTCGCCGTGTTCGTCGACCAACTGGCGATCTATGGTCGCGGCGAAGCACTTTCGCAGTTCGATCGGATCTTCAATAGTCAGGGAAGTCACAGGGCCCCTTTTGTACTTGACGGTGAAGGCTTTGACTGGGTGCCCGCGCCGGGCATTGTCGACCTGACGATCAGTCAATTGTGCAGCGGACTGGGTATCAACCTTCAAACCTACGCCTATCTGGCTCTCGCCGTGGCCGGCGCCTACACGCCCAATTCGAAGTTGCCGCGCAGCAGGGCAGTCATTTCGAGCTTCTATCGACTGGTGGCACTGGCGCGAATGTTCGGGATCACGCCCGTAGAAGCGATTTCGCTGTTGAGCCTGGTCGGTGGGAAAGCGTGGCTTGACGGTCTGGCGGGAGAACCGAGCATCGATCCCGCAGGGGAAGGTCCGGATGCCTTGCACCTGATCGAAGCCATGCACACCTGTGTCCAGTGGTGCCGTCAAAGCGATCTGCCGGTGCTTTGGATGTTGCAGCACGTCTCGCCCTTGCTGCCGGTGAGTGAAGCAACGGATCGCGACTTGCAGTTTTTTGAACAGGTTCGCGGCTTGCTGCCCGCAGCGCTATTTTCCGAGAGCGCCCTGATGATGGCGGGCGTGCCAGTTGCAAGGGTTGATAGCTGGGTTCAATTGCTGTCGATCGAGGCCGCAGGTCTGCAGCCCCTGATTGATGATGATGGTCTGCTGCTGTCCCCCACCGGGACAGCTGAGGAATACCGCCTCTTTGTCCTGAACAAACTTCGCTGGGCGATCAGGACCGCTCTCGGCGACCTGCCCCCCGCAGAACTTGAAACGACACTCGCGATCATGCTGACAGTTTTCAATCAGGCCAGCGAGGCGCAGTCATCGATAGTCCAGGAAACCCTTGCCGTTTACGCCAATATTGCAGCCGAGCAAGTCCTGTCAACGCTCAATTGGGCTGGCGCGACAGTGTTCGGGTTATTGCGTCAGATAAAAGACTTGCCGATGACCGAAGCCGAACAACCGCGTCGCGCACGCACTGAAAGTCCCCCTGAACTGCTTGGACTTCTTGCCCAAGTGCGCCGCTTCAGTGAAATCGTCACACAGCTCGGCTTGAGCGCAAGTCTGCTGGAGGACTACCTGGCCTATGGATCACAGGCCTGGATCGGCCATCCGCCGGAAGATTTTTCGTTGTCCACACTTTACTACCTGACGGTGATGACCCAGGCGATTGCCATCAGCGAGCAGCCTGAGCAGGACTTGCTGGACTACTTTCAAGAGGTCAATGAGCTGCGTGAAGATCTCAGCGGTGATGCACTGACGCTGGCGCAAAAGGCAGCGGAAGTCAGGCTGGCGCTCTTTTTGGGCTGGAGTGTGCAAGACGTGCATGAATGTCTCTTGCACATAGTACCGGCGACCAAGGTGCTGAAAAATCTTCCTCAGCTGGACGTTCTGATGCGCCTGCGCAGGCTGTCTGCAGAGAGTGGCATGGATGCCAAGACCATGCTTCTGATCGGCAAGCTGCCGGAAGAAGACGTCAGCAATGCATATGAAGCGGCTGCCGAGTTCGCCTTGCTCAGCGAGACCGAACCGCTGGTTCCCGTTATTCCGGGGGCGGGCGATCTGGATCAACTGGTCAATGTGGTCTGGACATTGAGCCCTGCCACGGTCATCGCCAACAAACCCGGTGAAAAAGCCACATATACCGTTACTGTCACCGACGCCAACAACAAGCCGCTCAGTGGCCTTCGCCTGAACTGGCAAACGACGCTGGGCGACATTGTCAGCAACGACACCAATCTAGAGGGTGTACTCACCGCGACCTTCACGCCGGGGGCGTTGCCGGGCAGAGAAACACCGCTCTTCTGGCCTGCACTGTTCGAGCCGAGACCCGCAGGCCCCGTTGATATTGTCGTGGACCTGACCTCCATGACGCCTGAGAAGACATCACAGCTGCCGCCTGGCAGTGTCAGGATCGGCCAGACTGTCGCATTCAGCATCCGGTTGCTGGATGACTACGACAATCCCGGCAAAAAACGCAAGGTTGAGTGGAGCTGGAGCTTGCCATCGCCAAGCGAAGAAGTCGCGATCATTGAACCGGATCATGGCGTTACCGATGAGCAAGGCCGCTCACAGGTAGTTGTCTCCAGCCATACCGGCGGCACGTTCGAAATCATCGTGAGAAGCGCTGATAGCGGCATTGCAGCCTATTTCGATCCCATCACGTTCGAAGATAACGAGCCGGCTTCCTGAGGGTATCGCTTTTTCACGCATTTGAACTCAAGCCATATTCCAAGGAGAGAGGACGATGAATTCGCATGTCACTGGCACGTTGCTGGAGAAACACCGCTCGGCATTGATCGATTTTTGTATCGGCGCACTCGCGCGCAAATCCGGGCATGATTTCCTCAAAACAGAGGCGGATCTGTCGGAGTTGTTTCGCACCGACGTGCAAAACACCCTGGCCGTAGAAACCTCCTACGTGGCAGAGGCGACGAGTTGCGCTCAGCAGTTCATCGATGCGGTATTGCACAAACTTGAGCCGGGTTACCAAAGTCACACTTTCAACCCCGAACTGCTTGAGCGTTGGAAGCTGGAAAGAACCTATTCCGAATGGGCCGCAGCGCAATTGATCCAGACTCATCCTTCCAGCTATATCAACGCCTATGTGCGTCAACGCAAAACCAGCCTGTTCAGGATTCTCGAAAACGATCTCAACCAGACCCGCCTCAGTGCCGATTCGGTTCTGATCGCGCTGCGCAACTATCTGCAAGCCTTCGAGCGGATCTGCAATCTTGATGTGATCAGTGGCTACATGGACGGCCTCGAGCCTGCCGACTCTGTTTATTGCTTCATCGGCAGAGAACGCGTTCCTCCGTACCAGTACTACGTACGCAAGGTTCGCGTCGAACTGCTCAAAAGCAGTCGCGCGGTCAATCCGGCGGCTTGGGATGAATGGCAAGCTGTCGATATTCCAGCGGTGAACGGTGTCCTGGACATGCGCCCGCTGATCTGGAACGGCCGGCTTTGCGTGGTCTGGGCACAGTGGCGTGACAAAGTCACCGGCAAAACCGCGGAAGACTTTATCCCCCACAAGCTGGACATCAACCTGGCGTTCATGACCGAGAACGGCCAGTGGTCGGCACCGCTGAGTCTGCACAGTTCAGAACATGCCGACCCAGTGACGCGTCCCGATCCGGTCCGGCTGATCGCCACGATCTGGACCGACCATCAACACCCCAAAGGCAAGCTTGGGGTGTTGCTGACGGGGACGGTGATGGGAGCAGCAGTTGATGAAAATGGCGACCGGGAAGAGGGCAGGGCAGAGCCCAGGCCATTCAACCAGTTCGCTGTGTTCGATGTGCTGATGCGCCCTGTCACGGATTCAGGCGCATGGCTGACGTCTGCCCGGGACGACCGCTTCCTTACTGCCGAGACAGTTCAGCACCCACTGGGCAGCCAGGTCACCATCGTCAGCGAAGATGCCCCGGCCGGCAGCATGACGCCGTATCTGGATCTGAATGTCTTCGCGTTGCGAGTGGGTGAAAACGATGTGCTGACCGTCGATGGTCTATGCCGCCCGACCCCACTGGATGGCAACGACGTGATGATGAAGCTGACAATCCTCGGGGATCCGCCGGCTGGTGATCCGCCGCCTGTTGAAACCATGCAGAAACCCGCAGGCAACTGGACAATGCCACTGGGCAAATTCACGCGGACAAAAGGCACATGGCCAAACCCCACGAGTTTCTCGCTGGGCACTGATGCAGCGGGATACGGCAGGAAGAAATTCGATCTGAGCATCGTCGACCTGATGGACTTCATCCCGCCAACCCTGTTGAAAAACACCATCGATGCGGCGCAGTTTCTCGACCTCAACCTGGGCGCGGACTACGCCCTCAAGTATGTGCGGCTCAATTCCCTGTTCGGCCCCGAACTGGTGCAGCGCGCCAATATTTCTCCGGACGCGGTTCTGGATTGGCAAACGCAGCACCTGAAAGAACCGGGTCCTACAGGCATTCCTGCATTCGAAGAACCCAACGGGCCTTTTGACGGTGCCAATGGCCTGTTCTTCTGGGAACTGTTTTTCCACGCGGTGCATCTGGTGGCAACACGACTGCGCGATGAGGATCGGTTCAGCGATGCGCAGCACTGGCTGCATTACCTGTTCGCTCCCCACGCTCCTGCCGACCCCGACACGGTGCCAGATGCCCGTCCGAGCTACTGGCGTTGCCGTCCGTTGACCGGTCCAGGCAACTCTGGTGCCGAGAGCCTTGCCCCGCTGGACCCGGATGCCATCGCCTATTCCGAGCCGAAACATTACAGGCTTGTAGTATTTGTCGAATACGTGAAAAACCTGATGGCATGGGGAGACTGGTATTACCGCCAGTTGACTCGCGAAAGTCTTGCCGCTGCCCATCTGCGTTACGTACAGGCCGGTTTTTTCATGGGCAAGCCACCCTCGGGGAGTACCGTCAGCCGTTGGCAGGCGGTCACTTTGGGGGCGCTGCTGGAAGACTGCAGCAAACGCCCGGATCTGGAAAAGTTTGAAAGCGAATTTCAGTTCAGTCTGGCAGACATTCCCGCAGGTTCTGATGTCGCCCCACAGTTGGGCCTGTTGGCCTGCGGCCCTTTCAAAATTCCGATCAATCAGGTGTTGGTCGACTGGATCGAGGCGCCGCAAAAGCGCCTGTTCAATCTGCGCAACAATCTGACCATTGACGGTCGTCCGCTGGACATACCGTTGTTCAGCCCGCCGGCTGATCCCAACCAGTTGCTGCGTGACCGGGCAGCCGGCAGCAATGGCAGACCGCGCTCGATGGGGCAGACGCGGGTCATCGCTTTCTATTGGCGGGTAGCCTTCGAACTCGCCTTGCGGGCGGTGGAAACCATGCAGCAGTTTGCCGCAGAGATACTCAACGTGCTGGAGCGCCGTGATCGCGCTGAACAAGAGGAACTGCAGCAAAGCCATCTCGTCGAGCTGGGCAATTACGCGCTGACCGTGCAAGAGCAGACCATTGCCCAGATGGAGGCGGTAGTCGTATCGCTTACCGAAAATCGGGGAAAAGCCGTCGAGCTTGCTCAAGCGTATGCGACACGCTACGAAGAAAACGTATCGGACGCCGAGTATGCAGTCATGTCCAACCTGCAACGCTCCAAGGAACTGGCGATGCAGTCTTCTGCGCTCAGAACGGCGGGCGGAGCGGTCGCAGCGCTGCCGAAGATTTTCGGCATGTCCAATGGCGGCGCGCTGCCTGAGCAAATACTGTTTGCCTCTGCCGACCTGTTCAATATTTTGTCGATCGGCGCGCAGGCGGATGCCGACAAACAAGGCACCAACGAAACCTATCGCCGGCGACGCAATGACTGGGCACTGCAACGTGACCAGGCACTGGCGGAGGTACGCGCAATCGATGCGCAAATCGTAGCGCAGAATCATGCTGTGGCCGCCGCCCGAATCAACCTCGCACAGACGCTCAGGGCGAACGGTCAGGCGGTGACGATGTACAACTTCCTGAAAAAACGTGCGACCAATGCCGAGCTGTTCAACTGGATGCTCGGCCAGCTCAAGGCGTTGCACTATCAGGCCTACGATGCGGTGGTCAGCCTGTGCCTCAGCGCACAGGCGTCACTGAGCGCGGAAACGGGTAATTACGCAGTAAACCCGCCCCCCCAGGTGTTGCATGACCAATATCATGGACTGACCGCCGCCAATCATCTGCGCAATTACCTGCTGCTGCTGGAGCGTGAGTATGTGCAGCGCACCGAGCTGAAGCTGCAATTTGTGAGGACCATCTCGTTGCGCTCGTTGTGCGATGACGTTACTGACCCTCAACCCGGTATCGAAAACTGGGCGCACGCGCTGAAGCAGCTATGCGATACCGGAGCGCTGGAATTCAGACTCACGCAGTTGCTCTTCGACCGTGATTATCCGGGGCACTACTGCCGTCAGATCAGTTCAGTGGCTGTCACGCTGCCGGTCGTCGCCGGGCCATTCGAGAACACGCGAATGATTTTGACGCAGGTGAGCAATATGACGGCCACTCAGGCCACGGCGCAATCGGTACAGTATTTGCTCGACCCGACAGGGGATGTAGCGCCCGTCGATGTTGTGCATAACGTGCGCAGCGGTCAGCAAATCGCGATTTCGCTGGCCGTCGGTGATGACGGCACGTCTGCGGTGAAACCGGAAGAGGGCCTGCTGCGGCCTTTCCAGTTTACCGGCCTGATCGGCACCTTCTCGTTGTATTGCCCCTGGTTTGACCGGGCTCGCCAGGCGCAACAGCTTGCCAGCCTGACTGACATCATTTTCGAGATTCACTACACAGCCAGAGCCGGCGACCCGACGTTTACCCAAAAAGTCATGGATCTGGTGATTGAAGCGGAAGAAAACGCAGAAGCTGCAGGCAATGGAGGGCGCGGTCATGCCTGAAGCGATCATCCATGCACGCGAGAACCTGGTGAACGATGGCGAGTTTCTCCAGGGTTTGAGGCTGTGGCAGAAGCAGGGGCGCGTCGATAAGGAATCCGAGCCTTATCAGGGTAAGGATCAATCCTTTCTGGCTGCGCGTAACGAAGGCAAAGCGTGGCAAGACATCACCTTGCCCAAGTCATCGGCTGACGATACGCGCTATGTCCTGAGCTTCCTCTGGGAAACCCGCCACACTCAGCCGGGCTTACTGTCGGTGCACAAAAATGGCGTCCGGGTCGAACACTTCGAGCTGCCGCCCGGCAACGCCCGCGACCGTGAACAGGACCAGATCCGTCTCAACGCCGGGCTCCCGCTGGATTTGAAACCGAACCTTTTCCGTGAACCGCTGATGTCATCGTTTGTTGCGGGCGATGTTTTGCGAATCGAGATAAGCAGTCCGAAAAACGCCCCTTCCTCACGGGAAAAAGTCTGCATCACCTGCATTGATCTGCAATTGGAACTTGATGAACCGAAAGTGCAGAGCATCATCCTGGATGAACATGCCCGCACGGCCGGCGCTCCGCTTTATCTGTGCCTGGGCTCCGAGATCCTCGGCGGGCACCGGGTGCGGTTCTGCCTGGCGGATGATAGTCCGTGGCTCGGCACTCAGGCAGCACTGGCCATTGCGAACAATCCCATGGGAGCAGTCACTGCTGAGCCCCGCTGGGAAACCAACCAGCCACTGACCGACGAATGGCTCATCAACTGCCCGCTGCTGGACGATGCGCAAGACTATGCATTCACATTGAACCTGATCAATCAGTACACCGCCGAGCCCTATGCGATGCAGGTGTCTTTGGGGCATCACCGTCTGGTGTTTCAGGAAACGCGAGAGGCGGCTTATTACCCGCTGCTCGGCGAAAGTGTTTCCCTGGGCGTGAAAGTGGTGTCGCCTTACACCGGTCAGGGCGTTGGCGGGCGGACTGTAAACTGGTCGATCGCGGGTGACGTCATTGGCGCCTGCATTACCGATCAGCAGGGTTGGGCGTATATCGATTATTCGCCCACCAGCGAGCATGTGGGCGATGTGGTGATACAGGCTTCGGTTGCAAGTCCTTATGACGTTGACGGGGTGGCGAGGGAAGATTTCGCGGTCAAGGTTCTGGCTGAAAGCCCATGGCTGCATCTTGTGATTTTTGAAAACGGGGTCATTACCGAATGGCCGGAGGACGGCTACCCAAATCGTGGTTCGGCGCACATCATTGATGTATCCATACCCAGGGACAACCCGTTGCGAGACCTGCCGATTTCGCTGCATTGGTCCGGCGACCCCGCCGACGATTTGGGAATAGCCGTCGAGCCGGCACTGGGTGAATGGCAAGAACCAGCGGCCGGCCTGCGTTGGTCGCTTGCTGCGCAGGACAAGGTCGATGGCCAGTTCGGTCTGTTTCTGGTGTGCTCCAGATTACTGAAACCGTCACCGATAAAACGCATGTTCCTGGCACGCAACAAAGTCGAAATCGGTGAGGTCCGCGAGGCGGACAGATCGCCCGTACTGGATGAAAACGAAAGCGCGCTGCTGCGGCTGCAGGTCATTCATCACACCGACAGCGGCGAGAAAAACGGCGTCATCGGCGCGCAGGTCGAATGGAGCATGCCGGGGGGCAAAACCGTCCATACGACCTCAGGCTGCGACGGCTGGGCGGGGGCGTGGTGCAAGCCCCTGGAGGTGGGGGAAACCACCGTCGATGTCAGCGTCAGGGCGCATTCCCAGGCGCCATCCGTTCCCTGGTCATTCAAGGTCAATGCGATCGCGACCAGCCCCTGGAACAGCAGGGTGCGGATTTTGCTTGATGGTGTCGAGGTCGAGCGCAACACACTTGGCCTGCTCTGCCATCGCGGGCAGAAACATGAGCTGGAGATTCTGCCGCTTACGGAAGATTGGCGTGACCGCAACGTCAGCCTGCACTGGCGCGGCGACGATCCTCGGATCGGTCTGCACATTCCTGAATTGGATGTGGTCAGACCTCTCACCGGTCAAGGCCTGAGGTGGACGCTCGATGCTACTGAAAGTGACGTGAGCAGCCTCTTTCAATTGAGGCTGCACATTGACGGCAACGAGGCGGATCGAGAGTTGACCGGGCGGCTGTTCTGGCAGGAACCGAGCCGGGAAATGAGCCTGATGCTCGACCAGATCCACGCCGCGCTGGATACACAGGCTTTTTATCCGTGTCTCGCAGCGGCGCACGACTTCAAGGTCCTGCCCCAGGCTTTGAGTCCACTCACCGGGCTGGATATCGCGTTGGTATGGTCGGGAACTGCGGCAGAGGAACTGGACGCGCAAGTATTTCCAGCATTGGACTCGACGCAGAAATTGACTGACGGTGGTTTCGTCTGGTCGCTGGATTTCTCTCGTAGCGCCCGGCCCGGGAAGTTTCAGATAACCGTGTCGCTGCCCCAGCTGGCCCTGTCATCAGAGGGCAAACCCATGGACCTGGCGCACAACAAGCTGCGGATCGCGCAATGGCACGAGACCACGGTGACTCCGGTGATGGGTGGAGAATCGTTATGTCTGTGGGCTCGTGTGATCTCGGCATTCTCAGGCCTTGGTGTCGGCCAGGTTCCGGTGCAATGGAAGGGCAGCGCCGAACAGGTCGAGCCCACCGATGAGGAGGGGTGGAGTGCTTATGCCCACGCGCCTGCAGCCGCCGGAGAACAGGCAATCACCGCAGCGATATTCAGCCCTTACAACGCGTCCAGCGAACAGCGCTCGATGAAGGTCAGGGCATTGGCCAGCGATCCCTGGAAGGGCCTCACGATCAGCGTTGACAGGGGAGAGCCGCAAGCCTTTGGTGAAAAAGTCCTGTTCGCACGCCGCTCGCTTGATTACCGGATCGAAGTGAATGCCGACGAGGGAAGTCAGTTATTCGAACGCAATCTGAGCCTGGGTATTGCCGACAGAGGGCCATCTGCATTTGGCATCCGCGGTCTTGACTCCGTATTGGGTGTCCCGAAACCCTTCAGCGATTCCGGCCTCGTGTACGAGTTCAGCGTTGGCGACGAGAACAACGGTAGCTTCGGTTTTTATTGTGCTGCCGAAGATCTGGCAAGTCTGTCGCCGATTCATGCCGTCTCGGTGGGCGAAGGCTCGCAAATGATGACCATCGCCGAGCGCTCGCGAGTTCTTCGGACACTGTTCTGGGGTGACACCGTATCCGAGCAGATTACGCTGGTCTCGATTGACGGGAACAAGCCGATGCGCGGCACAACGGTGGTCTGGAGCCATCCGGATTTCGGTGAGCGGGTCACCACGACCGACTATTACGGCGTGGCGCGCATTGCTTTTGTGCCCACCACTACTGGCGCGTCGTCGCTGACGGCGAGGGCGGGGGATGGGCTGTATTCGGAGTCGCTTTCGTTGCCGTTTTTTCTCCATGAGCCTCGCGTGATAACGGAGCTCGTCAGCGACGACCCGAGCGGTTATCCGGGCCAGAACGTTTCAGCCCGAGCTTACGTCGTCTCGGCCATTACCGGTAATCCCTTGGCTGGCGTCGAAGTCAGCTGGGAATTCCCTGGCGTGGACATCGCGCCGACGACAACGGATAGCGAAGGTATCGCGAGCGTTATGTTCCGGCTTTCAGATCCTCAATCTTGTGTTCTTTACGCAGCCGTTCCCGGGGGCAGGGCTGGATGGGACGTCCGTTCGATGCAGTTTACGCTCAAGGCGCATGAGCGAATGATGACTGATATCAGCGGCACTGGCAGTTACCCGGTCGATCAGGCGGTACCCGTCTCGTTCAGGCTCGTATCGATTCCAGGTGGCGAAGCGATTGCAGGCCAGAAAGTTCTCTGGGTACTGAACAGTTCTCCCGATGGATCATCGTTTTCAACAACCGATGGATCGGTTCAAAAAAGTTATTCATCGCAAGGAATGGTGGGTTACAAAATCGTTCGTGCTTCTGTGGTCGATGAAAAAGGCACGGTGCTCGATGAGGAGGTATTTCGGCTTCGATTCTTTGACTCGGAGCTGCCTTGAGGCTCTGGCACAAACAGCGTGCGATTATGCGGTACCACTTCTTTTCCAGTCGAGATATCGGATCACCAGTTCGGCCCCTAACTCTACGGGCCGAATATCCATCACCGCAACTCCATGAGCAATCAGCCGCTCCTGGAATTGCGAACGGTGGTTCAGAAAATCGATCGTCCCGCAATAAGCCAATGCCTCGGGCAGCGTTTGCACCGGTGCCTGACGTAACGTATCCAGCGCGTCTTCGCGCAGACTGGCCACCAGCACCCGGTGTGTTGCGCTCAGGCGTTTGACCGCGCCCAGCAGTTGAGCATCGTCATCGCGCACATTGGTCACCAGCACCACCAATGCCCGGCGTTTTTGTCGGGCCAGTAACTGGCTGGCGGCGGCCTGATAATCGGCAGGATGTTGTGTGCTCTGCAGATCATGAACAGCGTTGAGCAAGACGTTCAGTTGGCCGCTGCCTTTGACGGGGATTACATGGCGCGGCTGATCACCGGCAAATGCGCTCAGCCCCACCGCATCCCCCTGTCGCAGCGCAACATAAGCGAGCAACAGACAGGCATTGAGCGCGTGGTCGAAGTGCGACAGTTCACCGTCCTGACTGCGCATCTGCCGGCCGCAGTCGAGCATGAAAATGATCTGTTGATCGCGTTCATCTTCATACTCCCGGGTAATCGGCGTGCGTTGGCGTGCGGTGGCTTTCCAATCGATCTGGCGCAGGCTGTCGCCTTCGCGGAATTCGCGCAGTTGATGAAATTCCTGACCCTGCCCGCGACGTTGCCGCTGGCGTATGCCGAGCTGGCTCAGCCAGTTGTCGACGGCGCGTAATTCACCGCCGTAGAGCCGGGCGAAGTCGGGATACACACGGGTCTGATCGGCGACCTCGATCAGGCGTTTGCCTGACCATAAGCCCAAGGGACTCGGCAGATTGACTTCGCACTGCTCGAAGCGCAGATGCCCGCGTCTGGTCGGGCGCAGACGGTATCGGATCTGGCTCGAATGGCCGGGTTGGAGCTCGACGGCCAGTGGCAGATGTTCGAACGCGAGACCGTCAGGAACGTGGTCGAAAAGCATGATTTGCAGCGTCTCGGCGCAGTCATGGGCAATGTCCAGTTGCACCTCTGCCCAGCGCCCCAGTGCCAGGCTGCCGGGTATTTGCCGTCTGATGCGCGGCGAGGGCAGACGTCTGAGGCGCACCGCGTCAATCACTGCCAGCGCCAACAGCGCCAGGAGCAAACCCCAGTTGATCGAAATCAGACTACTTGGAACTTCAAGCTGCAAAGCCTGCAAAGTGCCGAGCACAGTGCTGAACACCAGCAGCAGCGCCAGCCAGATCAGCAGCAGTCGCGAGGGTTTCACAGGCGCGGCGCCGGCACTTGGTCGAGCAATTGCGCAAGCACCTGATCGACCTGCAGGCCTTCGATGTCCAGCTCTGGTGCAACACGCACGCGGTGGCGCAGCACGGCCAGCGCGCAGCCTTTGATGTCATCCGGAATGACAAATTCGCCGCCGCGCAACAACGCCCGGGCACGAGCACACCGAACCAATGCAATCGAGGCGCGCGGTCCGGCGCCGAGGGTCAGCCCCGGCCAGGTGCGGGTGCTGCGCGCCACACGCACGGCATAGTCGAGGACTTGATCGTCCAGCGGCAAATCACTGGCGATGCGTTGCAGGGCTTGCACGTCCTTGGCCTGCAACACCGTGCGCAGCGGTTGCACATCGAGCATGTCGGCGCGGGTCGAACGACAGACCTGACGGACCATGCTCAACTCCTGATCGGCGTCGGGATAATCCATGCGCACCTTGAGCATGAAGCGGTCGAGTTCGGCTTCCGGCAGTGGATAGGTGCCTTCCTGTTCGATCGGGTTCTGCGTCGCCAATACCATGAACGGTTGCGCGATGGGCAGCGCGCGACCTTCGAGTGTCACCTGACGTTCCTGCATGGCTTCGAGCAGTGCCGCCTGGGTTTTCGCCGGGGCGCGGTTGATCTCATCGGCCAGCAGCAGATTGGTGAATAACGGGCCTTTGCGCAGCTTGAACTGTTCGGTCTGCAGGTCGTACACGGCGTGACCGGTGACGTCGCTGGGCATCAGATCGGGGGTGAACTGGATGCGCGCAAACTCGCCGCCGAAACAGCGTGCCAAGGCCCGCACCAGCAAGGTCTTGCCCAGACCGGGCACGCCTTCGAGCAGCACATGGCCGCCGGCAATCAGCGCGGTCAGGACATCGTCGACCACCGCTTCCTGGCCGATCAGTGCCTTGTTCAGTTCGTTGCGCACCGCCTGCGCCAACTGGCTGGCACGCTGGCGTTGCTGGGCGGCATGCGTCGCGCTGCCGGGCTCGATCTGTTCAGTCATAACGCGTTCCTCAAAGTTTGCAGATGAGCGACCTGACGGCTGAATTCGGCGCTGGACAATCGCTGCTTCGGTCGTGGGCTCAGGGCCTGGCTGATGGCGCGGGTGGGTTGCCGGGTCAGGCGCGATAGCGCCAGCCATTGTTCGGCCACATTCAATTGATCAAAACCGGGATGGCGGCGGCGGGCACGGCGCAGGATGTCTTGTTGCAAGGCTTGCAGCAGCGCCTGCTGGCCGTTGTGGCGCAGGAGGAAATCGGCGCTGGCGCGCAAATGTTCGAGCAATTGTCGGCGACCCGCTGGCGCCGGCATTTGCACGGGGCCGTGACGCACGCCGGCCTGCCACAAACACAGGCCGATCAAGGCGAACAGGGCGACGATAGCCTGCGGGAAGTAGCGCCAGAGCAGCGTCCACAAACCGTCGTGCACCGTGTTGTAAATCAGCGTGACGTCGGTGTCGGCGCTCAGGTACCAGAGCAGCCAGGCGTTGTCGTATTTGCCGATGGCCGGGGTTTTCCATAGCTCGGCATCGGTGACCACGGTGACTGTGCCGAGGCCGTACACCCGTTGCATCATGTGCGTGGCTTTGGCGCTGTTGGCCCAGGCTTGCGCAACGTTGTTCGGGTCGTCGAGGTGGAAGTCGGTGTCGAACCCGGCGTAGGCCGGCGCATCTTCGTCTTCCAGGTACAGCTTGGTCAGTTTCGGGAAGCGGTCCTTTTCCACTTTTTGCGCAGGATCTTTCAAGTCTTTGCTCAGCGATTGGTGCAGTTGCACGCGGTCGAGCAGCAGATCGTTGCTTTGCCGGGTCTGCGCATCCCACAGCGACTCGGCGACGAACACCAGGCGTCCGCCGGCGCGGGTCCAGTTGAGCACCTGATCGACTTCACGCGGCGTCATCCGCGCGCGCTCGCCGAACAACAGCAAAGTGTGGCTGTGCGGATCGATCTGCGGCAGCACCGTCAAGGTCTCGGCGTGGCTGACCGCAAGGCCGCGCTCGCGCAGGAACATTTCTGCCGCCAGATACGGGTTGGCTTGCGCCGTGGGGGAGGGGCCGTGATCGACGACTTCCTGATACGGGCGTGCTTTGAGAAACAGAAAAAGACTCAGACCGCCGAGCAGCAACAGCGCCAATGCACCCAGCGACCAGCCGATGCGCCGGTTCAATGCCGAGCCCCTTCACTGAACAATTCACGCCAGCCGTTGCACAGTTCGGCTCGCAGGTGCGCGGCCGGAAGTCGGTGCCCATAGGCCATGTTCTGCCAGTGAACAGTGAGGTTGCGGCTATAGGCGAGCAGGTCCGGGCGTTGCAATTGCTCGATGCGGTTGAGGATCTGACTTTCGGTGTCGGCCGCTTTCAGCGTCAGGTCGAAATCGTGCAGCAGATGACTGAGCAGGCCGCGATAGAGCAGGCCAAGCGCGGCGCGAGGTTCGCTCAGCCACAATTGTTCAGCACTGGCGGCGATGTCATCGGGAAGGGTTTCACGGTTCAGATCCAGCCCGAAGACGTGTGGCGGCGCCGGTGGTTTGCTGCGCGAGGGCAGGTTCGGGCGACGACTGACGAAGGCCCGGAGAAATTCGCGATAACGCCAGACCAGCCAGCCCAGCGCGGCAATCAGCGCGCCCCACAACAGCACTTCAATCACGTTCGCCAAGGCATCAAGGTGTCGACCGTCGAGCCAACCGAGAAGGGTTTTCAGCCACTGCGGAGCCTCACCCGGTTGCGCGTCCTTGGCCGGGCTTGCCGGGTCGTCTCCGAAGCGATAGCGGGTGACGCTTTCCTTGTTCTTGAACGGCGGTTGTTCGAGCAGCGACTGGATGCTGTCGCGTGCGGCCTGACTGGTCAGCGGCTGATTGAGCAATCGTGGAGCATCTGGCGCATCGCTGGCCCATACCGGTTGCAGGTTCGGCAGCAGCAGACACGCCGCCAGCAGCACACCGAGCACGCTGTTGTTCAAACGCTGGCGCAAACGGCGGAAAACCAGCTCGATGTCCCAGGCTTCCAGTTGCGTGCGACGGTTCAGGTAGAGGCTGAAGCCGCAGGCGACATAGATCGGCTCCCAGACGACCAGAATCAGCGCGTAAAACGCGTTGGTCAGGTGTTCCAGCCAGCGCCAGTCCTGATCGGCGGCGAGCAGCAGCGACTGCCAGTCCCAGTCGGTTTCGATCTGCTGCGGCAAGAGCATGTAGAACAGCAGCATCAAGCCGATCCACAGTGCGGTTTCCAGATGCACGCCGATAATCGTCAGCCATTGCGCGGCGCCACCGTTGCGTTGCAGCAGCACCTGCAGACGTTGTTGTCTGGCCTCGCCGTCGAGCCCTTCGAGTTGGGTCACTGGCAGCACAAAGCTGCGACTCAGACTCAGCCGGCGCCAGGTCAGACTGGCCAGCAGTTGCGGCTTGAGCAGGCGCGGCCACTCGCGCAAGGCTTGTCTGAGGGTTGGCGTTTCACCGAACAGCGCTTTGGAGAGGATGTACAGCGGCAGGCGTTCGTAGGCCGGTTTCAGCCACCAGAAAATGAACACCGCCAGCGATGGCGACTCCCACAGCAGCAGGCTGAGCAGAGCGAACAGCGGCAGGGTGACGATCGCCCAACTGGTCATCAACAACCGGCGATGCTGCTGGCTCATCAGTACGCCCAGGTCCATGGCTTCCCAGGTCGTGCGCGGGCGGATCACCACGCTGGCGTCACTCAGGCGCATGGTGGGTCCTTCCGGCAAACAGCAGATATACCGCGACGGCCAGCCACAGAGCAGCGCCGACGGCGTATTTGGTCAGCAGCGTGACACTGGTTTTCGACGACCAGTAAGCCTCGATAAATGCAGCGATCAACAAGAACAGCATGACCCCGCACACCAGCATTACGCTTTTGCGCGCAGCCAGGCGCAGTGCCTCATCGCGCGTCAGGCGTCCCGGTGCAATCAGCGCCCAGCCCAGCTTCAGGCCCGCTGCTCCGGCGAGAGCGATGGCGGTCAGTTCAAATGCACCGTGAGCGATCACGAACGACCAGAAGGTCTGGCCAAAACCGATTTCGCTGAGGTGTCCGGCCACCGCGCCGATGATCATGCCGTTGTAAAGCAGGAAGAAACCACTGCCAACGCCCATCAGCAAACCGCTGGCGAAGGTCTGAAAGGCAATGCCGATGTTGTGCATCACGTAATAGCCGAACATCACCCAGTCTTCACTCGCCGCTCGCTCGGCCGAGCGTCCGAGGTGGCCGGCAACGGGGTCGTACATGCCTTGCATCTCGCGCACCTGTTCGGCCGGGATAAGGTTGTAGATCAGTTCCGGGAACAGGTAAACCAGCACCGCGAAACCGATCAGGCTGCCGAAGAACAGCAGGCTGGCGACCGCGACGAAGCGCCACTCTTCGCGCACCAGTCGCGGGAAGTCGGCGAGAATAAAACTGATGATTTGCGCACCCAGGCGACTGCGATGCCGATACAGCTGTTGATGGCCGCGCAGCACTTGCTGTTGCAACGAATCGATCAGAAAACTGCTGTAGCCGCGCGCCTGGGCCAGGGCCAGATGGTGGCAGAGACGCCGATAGGCCTTGGGGAAATCGCTGACTTGCGCTGTGTCTTTGCCTTGTTCGAGGCGTTCGAGCGCCACGGCGAAGCGCTCCCATTCGACCTTGTGGCGACTTTCGAACAGGCTCTGCTTCATGGGGTCGGCCCCAACAGACTGCGCGCAATGCCATTGAGTTCGGACACCGCTTTGGGCGCAGAGATATGCAGCGGCTGAGCCAGCAATGCCGCCAGCTCATTGACCCGGGCCGGCGATAGCTGCGCCTGACGTTCGGCGAAACCGAGGACCGCGCGTTGTTCGCGTACCGTGAGTGCAAAGGGGCAGGGGCGAGGTTCGGCGTCAGGCAGTTGCGGGCGGCTCAGCGGCCTCTCGCTGTAAACCACCAGCGTGCCGGCGGCAAGATCGCCGAGGCGTTTGAAGGTCGGGTGTTGCAGGCAACTGAGCGCACCGAGGAAATAGCCGAAGGGCAGCAGATCGACAAAGCGCAGCAGGTTGCGCAGCAGTGAGGCCGACCAGCCGATCGGCGTGCCGTCGTCGTGCACAACGCGCAAGCCCATGCACTGTTTACCCGGCGAGCGGCCCTGACGCAGCACCTCGAACAACACCATGTACCACCAACTGATAGCAAACAGCAGTAAAGAGCCGAGGCCCATGCCAAGCTTGCCGAGAAATGCCAGTGCGATAAACAGCACGCCCAGAATCAGGCCGCGAATGCCCAGATCGATGGCGAATGCCACGGCGCGCACCATCAACCCGGCAGGGCGCAATGGCAGGTCGATGCCTTCCGGCGTTTCGACCTGATGCCGCGTATCCAGCGGTGCTTTCCTTGGCGGTGCTGTGGGCTCGAGCATGGGCTACCTGATGTTCGCCTGTTCGGGATGCAAGTGCGCCTGATGCTAGCAGCCTCTCGGGTGTGGGAGCGAGCCTGCTCGCGAATGCGCAGGATCAGTCAGCCTATGTGCAACTGACGGAAAGCCTTCGCGAGCAGGCTCGCTCCCACAATAACGATGCATTCCAGTTGTAGGAATCTGGAGAAATTGCCGTTCCAGGGCTACGAGGCTGGCCGTGGTAACCCTGAAACGCCTAGACTTCGCCGATCTACTGTTCAGGATTCGCCCGTGACTTCAATCTTCTGGTACGACTACGAAACCACTGGCATCAATCCGCGCAACGACCGTCCGCTGCAAGTGGCCGGGATCCGCACCGACCATGCGCTCAACGAAATCGACGAGCCGGTCAATCTCTACTGCCAGCCCAGCGAAGACATCCTGCCGCACCCGGCGGCGTGTGCTATCACTGGCATCACCCCCGGTCAGCTCGCTGAAAAAGGCCTGAGCGAAGCCGATTTCATGACTCGCGTACATGCGCAATTGGCCGCGCCGGGCACCTGTGGCGCCGGTTACAACACCTTGCGTTTCGACGATGAGATGACCCGCTACAGCCTGTATCGCAACTTCTTCGACCCCTATGCGCGGGAATGGCAGGGTGGCAACAGTCGCTGGGATCTGATTGATGTGGTGCGCGCCGCCTATGCACTGCGTCCTGATGGGCTGGTCTGGCCGACCGATGATGAAGGCCGCGTGACTTTAAAGCTTGAACGCCTCACTGCCGCCAACCATATCGATCACGGCCATGCCCACGAGGCGCTATCGGATGTGCGCGCCACCATTGCGTTGGCGCGGCTGATTCGCGAGAAACAACCCAAGCTCTACGAGTGGCTGTTCCAGTTGCGCAGTAAACAGAAAGTGATGGATCAGATCCGCCTGTTGCAGCCACTGGTGCATGTGTCCGGGCGGTTCTCGGCGGCACGCAGTTATGTCGGCGTGGTGTTGCCGCTGGCCTGGCACCCGAAGAATCGCAACGCCTTGATCGTCTGTGATCTGCATCTGGACCCGCAGGGGTTGCTCGACCTGGATGCGCAAGCCCTGCGTCAGCGTCTTTATACCCGCCGCGATGAGTTGGCCGAAGGTGAGTTACCGGTACCGCTCAAGCTGATTCATATCAATCGTTGCCCGGTAGTGGCGCCGTTGGCGGTACTGCGCGCACAAGATCAGCAGCGCCTTGGGCTGGACATGGCGCTTTATCAGCAACGGGCAGTGCGACTAACTGACGCACAACAAGTCTGGAAAGATAAAGTCGCGGCGATTTATGCCAGCGAAGATTTCACTCCCAGCGAAGATCCCGAGCAGCAGTTGTACGACGGATTTATCGGTGATCGTGATCGGCGTCTATGCGAACAAGTTCGAACGGCTGATCCTCTGCAATTGGCGCAAGAGCAGTGGCCTTTCGATGATGAACGTTTGCCTGAATTACTTTTTCGATATCGAGCACGCAACTTTCCCGACACCCTGGATGTTGCCGAGCAGGAACGCTGGAGATTGTTTTGTCAACAGCGTCTGACGCAACCCGAGGCAGGCGCGCCGAATACCGTGCAGTCATTTATAGAAGCTGCCGAGCAATGGTCGCTTAGTGCGACGCCAATCCAGCGCGAGGTACTCAATGACTGGCAGAACTATGTCCAGGCATTACGCAAACGTTTGAATCTTTGAAATCGAACATACCCGGAATTAATTTGCGGGCATAAAAAAACGCCAGCGCAAGCTGGCGTTTTTTTGTTCGCGGATCGCTCTGCGAAGGCGTCGCGGCTTAGCCCAGCAGGGTCGCCCAGCCTTCAACCACGTCACCGCCCCACTTGGCTTTCCACTCTTTCAGAGTCTTGTGGTTGCCACCTTTGGTTTCGATGACTTCACCGTTGTGCGGGTTTTTGTATTGCTTAACTTTGCGTGCACGCTTGGTGCCGGTAGTTTTTACTGCGCCGCCACGTGGAGCCTTGGATTTGGCTTCCGGATCCAGCAGCGCGATGATGTCACGCAGCGACTTGGAGTATTCGCCCATCAGCGTGCGCAGTTTGCCTTCGAATTCCAGTTCGGCTTGCAGTTTGTCGTCTTCGGACAGGTTCTTCAGACGGGCTTGCAGCTCTTTGATGGCTTCTTCGGTGGCGCGATATTCGTTGATCAAGGACATGAGTACTACCTTTTGTAGAATGCTGAATGACAGGGGACAGTGCCGCAATAATAGTCAGGCTGTTTCATCAAGTAAACATTTAGATCGGCTTTTTATTTAAATGAGTTACAGGAATTAGCCGTGAATTGAATGTTCAGTTAAATAATGTGATGCAGTCAGCACAGATATTTACAGTTGTCTGACAAAAGTCTCGCGAAAGCGTCACGGTCTTGACGAAAACCTGCGTCAGGAAGTCGTTTCGCCTAGCTTCGTTGCGCCCGGCGCGCATGCGTACTGCAGTTTTTCTGCACAGTCGCTAGAATGGCGGCCTTTGTGAAGTTCTGGAGTTTCCCCCTCATGCGCACTTTTCGGCTGGTGATATCTTGCCCGGACCGCGTTGGCATCGTTGCCAAAGTCAGTAATTTTCTGGCCTCTCATAACGGCTGGATCACCGAAGCGAGCCACCACTCTGACAATCAAGTGGGCTGGTTCTTCATGCGTCACGAAATCCGTGCCGATTCGCTGCCGTTCGGTATTGAAGAGTTGCGCGAGAAGTTCGCACCGATCGCCGAAGAGTTCTCGATGGACTGGCGCATCACTGATACCGAGCAGAAAAAACGCGTGGTGCTGATGGCCAGCCGCGAATCCCACTGCCTGGCCGACCTGCTGCACCGCTGGCACAGCGACGAACTGGATTGCGAAATCTCCTGTGTGATTTCCAACCACGACGACCTGCGCAGCATGGTCGAATGGCACGGCATCCCGTACTACCATGTGCCGGTCAATCCACAGGACAAGCAGCCAGCGTTCGACGAAGTGTCGCGCCTGGTCAAGCAACACGATGCCGAAGTGGTGGTGCTGGCGCGCTACATGCAGATCCTGCCGCCGGACATGTGCCGCGAATACGCACACAAGGTCATCAACATTCACCACAGCTTCCTGCCTTCGTTCGTCGGCGCCAAGCCGTATCACCAGGCGTCCCTGCGTGGCGTCAAGCTGATCGGCGCGACCTGCCACTACGTGACCGAAGAGCTGGACGCCGGTCCGATCATCGAGCAGGACGTGGTACGAGTCAGCCACAGCGACAGCATCGAAGACATGGTGCGTTTCGGCCGTGACGTCGAGAAGATGGTGCTGGCCCGTGGCCTGCGTTATCACCTGGAAGACCGCGTGCTCGTGCACGGCAACAAGACGGTTGTGTTCTGATCGAGCACTGCATGCTTGAAAAACCAGGGGCCTGGGCGTTGAATCGCTCAGGCCCTTGTCATTTGAGCCCGAGGAAAAGCCATGAACGATCCACTGGACAAAGCCACTTCAAAAGCGCCCGCCACCCTCGGCGAGGGTTGCCTGAGTCGTTACGACCCGGATGACATGAGCCCCGAGGACGGCACCGAATTCCCCGGCGCCGCCGAGTTGTGGGAGCAGCTGCAGCAAGAGCAGGACGAACCTAAGAAGCCTGCCTGACGTTCATCAACTTCTTCAGCAACGGCTTGCCCAGCATCAACACGAACACCGGGCCGCCAACCAGCAGATAGAAGTAATACGTCACCACACGCCAGATCAGGATCGCCGCCGCTGCGGTGGATTTGCCCACCATTGGCGCCAGCAGCGCTGCAGAAGTCAATTCTGCTGCCCCCGCGCCACCGGGCAACAGGCTGAATTGACCGGCGCCCAGCGATAGCATTTGCACCAGAAAACTCCACGCCCACTGCAAGTCGGCACCGAGCCCGCGTAGCGCCAGATACAGCACGCTATAGCGCAACAACCAGTGCACGCAGGTCAGGGCGAACACCTGGACAAGCGTCTGCCAAGGCAGCTTCAAGGTATCGGTAAACGCCGCGAGAAAATGCAGCAACTTGCGCGCCCAGCGTCGACGCGTACGCGCTGTGACGTTCATCCCCGCCAACAGCCGCCCGCTCAAACGGATCAGGGCACGGTGATAGCGCGCAATCAACACGCAACTGCACAAGCCGCCGAACAGCGACACCGCGCTGACTGTCAGCAGCCATTCGAGCCGATCGCTCAGGTGCTGGAACAGCGCGTAAATCAGAATTGCGCTCAGCGCACAGAGAAAGAACAGCAGATCACTGAGCTGATCCATGGCAAACACCGCACTGCCTCGCGCCGGACGTACTCCGCAGCGCGCCAGCAACGCCATGATCGTCAGCGGCCCGCCACTGCCGCCGGGCGTGGCGCAATAAGCGAACTCTGCCGCCATCACCACACCGAGGCTCTTCAAGGGGGCGACCTTGTCACGCTGGTCGCCGAGCAACAAACGCAGGCGCAGGGTATTGATCCCCCAGCACAGCAGAATCATGCCGAACATGATCAACAGCCAGTTCAGCGGAAAACTGCGCAGGCGCGACCAGGTTTCGCCGCCGCCGAGCAGCACCGGAATCATCACCGCCGCGAGCAGGCCGATCAGCAACAACAGGCTGCGCTTCATGCTGCGCGTTCCAGCTGACCGTGCTGGCGGGCAAGCCAGTCGATCTTGGTCAGCGGCACGCGTCCGTCTGCCAGCAGGCGTTGTAAGGTGTGTAGCCAGTAATCGCGAGAAAAGCGGTGGCGCATGTCCACCGGATGCAGTCCCAGGCGAATCACTGGTGCCTCGCGCCAGCGCTGTTCACGCTGGTCGCTGAGGATTTTCGACAAGCCGCGACGCCAGGCACTGCGCGCACTCCACACCAGCCCCGGTGCATCTATGGCGCTGAAGTCGGGCAAGCGATAAAGATGCTGCGGATCGCTGGTGTAGCTGAGTGGCAATTCACGTAAGGCCTGACGGGTGCCGTCGCTCATCAGCCAGGCCGGGGCGACGAAACCCTGCACCGGCCAGTCGTAGCGCTGAAACATGTCCAGACCCGCGTTCAGGCGGGCCAGGGCTGCTTCGCGGGACAAACGGTAGAACTCGCCTTCATGGGTGTAGACCCGGCGCATGAACCAGTCGCGCGGGTTGTGCGACATGGGGTCCTGATCGTCGTGGTAATAACCGTGCAGTGCCAGTTCATCGCCACGAGCGACCCGGGCATCGAGCACTCGGCGAAACGCAGGGTTGGCGTCGAGCGCATCGTGGCGGTGGAAGTCCGGCACCACCAGCCACGTCATCGGCACATCACCCAAGGCATCGACAGCCTCGACGAAGGGTTGGTAATCCGCCCACGTCGAGGGCGCCACATCATGCAACACCAGGCAAACAGCTTTCATTGGTTCAACCATTGGCCACCCGTGGCAGCGTATGGCCAAGCACCGCGTGATAGTGGCTGAGCAGGCTGTCGACCACGGTGTCCCAGGCATAATGCCGTTCGACGTGCTGGCGCGCCTGTTGACCGAGGCGGGCGCAGCCGCGACTGAACAGCTCGCGCACGGCATTGGCCATGGCTTGCGGGTTATTCGGTGCACAGAGCAGACCGCAGGAGTCGTTGACGATTTCTTCAAACGCCCCGGCCGCCACCGCCACCACGGGAATGCCGCAGGCCATGGCCTCAAGGATGACCAGCCCGAATGTCTCCTGGTCGCCGGCATGCACCAGTGCGTCGGCGCTGGCCATCAGCCGCGCGACTTTCGGCGCCGGGCAGAATTCGTCGATGACGCTGACGTTGTCCGGCACCGCAGCGGGCATTGACGAGCCGACCAATAGCAAGTGATAACGCGGGCCGAGGCGCTGCATGCACTTGAGCAGCACCGGCAGGTTTTTCTCCTTGGAACCGCGCCCGGCGAAGATCAGCAGGCGGGTGTCTTCGGCAATCCCCAGTTCGGCGCGCAGGCCGGGATCGCGCGCATCGGGGTGAAAAGTGTGCAGATCCACGCCCAGCGGTTGCACATGCACATTGCGTACGCCGAGCCCGGTGAGCTTGTCAGCCATGACCTGACTTGGCGCGAGAACGCGGTCGAAATTGCCATAGAGACGAGTGACGTAAGCCTCGACATTCGGCGTGACCCAATGGCCCATGCGATTGCCCACCAGCAGCGGCAGATCCGAGTGATAAAAGCCAATCACCGGCACATCCAGTTGCCGCCGCGCATTCAGTGCTGCCCACGCGGTGAGGTAGGGGTCGCCAACTTCGATCAGATCCGGCTGCAAATCCTGCAGGACGTTGCGCCAGGGCGCCAGGCGCAGGGGGAAGCGATAGCCTTTGCCGAAAGGCAGGGCAGGCGCTGGAACCGTGTAGATGTCGTCATGTTCACCCAGTCGCGCGCCGGGGATCAGCAGGCTATGACGAATACCGCTGCGGTCGCCGAGGCGACGGTGTTTGGCGTCCAGATAAGTACGCACGCCTCCGCTGGCCGGGGCGTAGAACATGGTGATGTCGGCGATATGCACGGTGAGCAACCCTCCGCTGCGTTGTTCTCCCTTGGTTGACCGTTATCCAGAATAGATGTTCGGTCGGGATTGCGCGGTGCAGGGCACATGCAAAGAGATCGCAGCCTTCGGCAGCTCCTACAATTGGAATGCGTTTCCCCTGTAGGAGCTGCCGAAGGCTGCGATCTTTTGCTCTTAAATCCTGAAGCTGCCCACCAGTTGCTTGAGACGCGAAGCCTGCTGCTCCAGATCCGAGCACGCGCGCAAGGTCGCCTGCAGGTTCTCCACGCCTTCCTGGTTCAGCGTATTGATCTCAGTAATATCGACGTTGATCGACTCGACCACCGCAGTCTGCTCTTCAGTCGCGGTCGCCACCGACTGGTTCATCCCGTCGATCTCACCGATGCGCAAGGTCACGCTGTTCAGGCGTTCGCCGGCAAGGTTGGCGATCTCCACGCTGTCCTGACTGTGGCGCTGGCTGTCGCTCATGGTGCTCACCGATTCCCGGGCGCCGACCTGCAGCTCCTCGATCATGGTCTGCACCTGTTGCGCCGATTCCTGAGTGCGGTGCGCGAGATTGCGCACTTCGTCGGCCACCACAGCAAAACCACGACCGGCCTCACCGGCGCGCGCTGCTTCGATCGCAGCGTTCAGCGCCAACAGGTTGGTCTGCTGGGAAATGCTGGTGATCACTTCGAGAATCTGGCCGATGTTGACCGTCTTGCTGTTCAGCGACTCGATGTTGGTGCTGGACGCGCTGAGCATGCTCGACAGTTGATTCATCGCCTTGATGCTGCGCTCGACCACTTGCTGGCCATCCTCGGCCAGACCCCGGGCGTCGCTGGCCTGATTCGATGCTTGCGCGGCGTTGCGGGCGATTTCCTGGGCGGCGGCGCCGAGCTGATTGATCGCGGCGGCGACGCTGCTGGTGCGCGACGCTTGCTGATCGGAGTTGTACATCGACGAGTTCGACGCAGCGACCACGCGCAGGGCTACTTCGTTGACCTGGCCGGTGGCCGAGGACACTTCGCGGATCGAACCGTGAATGCGCTCGACGAAGCGGTTGAACGCGGTGCCGAGGATGCCGAATTCATCGTTATTGACGATGTTCAGGCGTTTGGTCAGGTCGCCTTCGCCGTCGGCGATGTCTTCCATGGCGCGGGTCATCACGTGCAGCGGCTGGATCAGCAGGCGAATGAGCATGCCGAGCAGGGCAATGATGATCGCCACGGCAATAATGGTCGCGATCACCGCCGAGGTGCGGAATTCGCTGAGCATCGCGTAGGCCTGGTCTTTATCGATCGACAGACCGATGTACCAGTTCACCGACGGCAGGCCTTTGATCGGGGCGAAAGTGACGATGCGGGTTTTGCCATCAACCGTCACTTCGCTGAAATCGCTGCTGATGCGCGGGGTGTCCTGCGGATAGGCTTCCTTGAGCGACTTCATCACCAGAGCCTTGTCCGGGTGGACGAGGATCTTGCCGTCGGCGCTGACCAGAAACACGTAGCCCATGCCGTCGAAATTCCGTGCGGCGAGGGTATCGATCAGCGACTGCAGGCTCAGGTCGCCGCCGACCACGCCAACGCTCTGCCCGGCCTTTTTCGACGCGGTGGCGATGGAGATGATCAACTGGCCGGTGGCCGCATCGATGTAGGGTTCGGTCAGGGTCGACGTGCTGCTGCTTTCGGCGCCTTTATACCAAGGGCGCACGCGCGGATCGAAACCGTCCGGCATCTTCACGTCCGGGCGGATGGTGAAATGCCCGGTGGCATCGCCCAGGTAGGTGGCCATGAACGTCGAGGTCAGGCTTTTCTGTTCGAGCAGGCTGGCGACCGTGGCAGGTTCCGGATTGATGGCGATGTTCTGCGCGGCGTTCTCGATCAGCAGGATGCGCCCGCTGAGCCAGGTCTGGATATTGCCGGCTGTGACCTCGCCCATCTCGTTGAGGTAATTGTTCAGGTCATCGCGGATCGCATTGCGCTGCAGCCAATCGTTGTACAACGTGAACGAGGCGAAAGCGGCAATGACGATGAGGGCGGCGGCAAGCAAAATCTTATGGCTGAAGCGCAGGTTTTTGTTCATGGCTTGGGGTTCCGCTAAGGTCTTAATGTCCTGGGCGTGCTTTGATAGAGACGCGCACTATGGGCAAGGTTGAAAAACTGAAATTTCCGGCTCTCCTTAGGGAAATGTCCGACCCGATTTTCTGACGGGCCTGTCCAATTGATGTATCGGCCATGTGTCATCAAAGATTAACCATTGGGTGAGAAAATGCCTGACTCTTCGCAACTCGTTATCGGCGCTGATCCGGCCGCGCAACCCATCGCTCAGGCCATGCGCCTGGCCAACCGCCACGGGCTGATTGCCGGCGCCACCGGCACCGGTAAAACCGTGACATTGCAGCGTCTGGCCGAAGCGTTCAGCGACGCCGGTGTGGCGGTGTTCGCCGCCGACATCAAGGGCGACCTCTGCGGGCTCGGCGCCGCTGGCAACCCGCAGGGCAAAGTGGCCGAGCGCATCGCCGGCATGCCCTGGCTCGGTCACACGCCGCAGGCTTATCCCGTGACGCTGTGGGACATCCACGGTGAATCCGGTCATCCGCTGCGCACCACCCTGAGCGAAATGGGGCCGCTGCTGATCGGCAGCCTGCTCGAGCTGACCGACAGCCAGCAGTCGGCGCTGTACGCGGCTTTCAAAGTGGCGGATCGCGAAGGCTTGCTGTTGCTGGATCTCAAGGATCTGAAAGCGCTGCTCAATCACCTCAAGGACAATCCGCAGCTGCTGGGCGAAGACGCGGCGCTGATGACCACCGGTTCCAGCCAGGCGCTGCTGCGCCGTTTGGCGACGCTGGAACAGCAGGGCGCCGAAGCCCTGTTCGGCGAGCCGGCGCTGCAACTTGAAGACATCCTGCAACCGGGCGCCGATGGCCGTGGACGCATCCATCTGCTCGACGCCAGTCGGCTGGTGCACGAAGCGCCGAAGGTTTACGCAACGTTCCTGCTGTGGTTGCTGGCAGAGTTGTTCGAGCAACTGCCCGAGCGCGGCGATGCTGACAAGCCGCTGCTGGCGCTGTTTTTCGATGAGGCGCACTTGCTCTTCGGCGATACGCCCAAGGCTCTGCAAGAAAGGCTTGAGCAGGTGGTGCGCCTGATCCGTTCCAAGGGTGTTGGCGTTTACTTCGTCACCCAATCGCCAGCGGATCTGCCGGATGACGTGCTGGCGCAGTTGGGCTTGCGCATTCAACACGGCCTGCGCGCGTTCACCGCGAAAGAGCAGAAATCCCTGCGCGCCGTGGCCGATGGTTTTCGGCCGAATCCGGCATTCGACAGCCTGTCGGTGCTGACCGAACTGGGGATTGGCGAGGCGCTGGTGGGCACGCTGACCGAGAAGGGCACGCCGGAAACGGTCCAGCGCGTGCTGGTGGCTCCCCCGCAATCGCGGATCGGCCCGCTGACTGAAACCGAGCGCACCGTGCTGATCGCTGGCTCGCCGTTCAAGGGCCGTTATGACAAGCCGATCGATCGTGAGTCGGCCTATGAGATTTTGATGGGACGCAAAGGGCTGGCGCCCGAGGCTGAAACACCAGCGGGCAAACCGGCGGCCGAAGAGCCGAGCCTGGCTGATCGCGCGGGAGAATTCCTCGGCACGGCGGCAGGGCAGGCGCTGAAATCAGCCATGCGCCAGGCGGCCAATAACCTTGGCAAGCAGTTGGTACGCGGGTTGATGGGGTCTCTGCTCGGAGGCAGCAAGCGCCGCTAAAAGCAAAGATCGCAGCCTTCGGCAGCTCCTACAGTTGAAATGCATTCATTCTGTAGGAGCTGCCGAAGGCTGCGATCTTTTGATTTTGCTTCAGGCTTTCCCCTTGGCATGCGCCGCCAGCCGCTCCAGCGCCGCGCGCAGTCCCGGATCGCTGATCCCGTCGGCCGTCGACTGAATCGTCTCTGCCGCACTGCTCGACAAATCCATCGAGTGCCCAGTTGCCCGATGCTGCACGATCGGCGGGCGTACGCTGAATTTGATCCGGGTCAGGTTGGCGAACTCTTCGAACAGCTGCAACTGCCGTTGCAGGCGTTTCTGCTGGTAGCGCAGGCGCGTTGCCCAATGGCCGTCAGTGACCACCAGCGACAGTTCGCCCTCACGCCACTTGGCCACCCGGCAATGTTCACGGGCGGCCGGTTGCAGCTGGCTTTCGAGCAGACGCTGCAAATGCTCCAGGCGCTGGGCATGGCCGAGGATGGCTTTCAGCGGTTTGGCTTCGCGGAGCAGAACGGCGGGGGCTCTGGCCGTGAGAGGGCGAAACGCCATGATTAAACACCTGAAGTCACAGAGGCGCCATGTTAGCAGAAAGCTGTGGAACCTCTGGCCCATTGCTTTTGTCCCTGCTTTGCTCATTAAATCAACGCCTGACTTCTTTCCCTCGACGGGTTGAAGTTGAGCAAAACGCCCCTATTTTAAGTGAGCCCCGTCAAAGCGCAGTGCCAGCATCGTGGAACATCGCCACTTTCCTCACCACCGTTTCCGGGTAGAATGCTCGTTCGCATGCGGCCATGAGGGCTGCACGGGCGACTCACGGGGCCGCCCTCCATCCCTTTAGTGTGGAAGATCCTGCCGATATGTTTGCGCCTTTGTTAAAGAAACTTTTTGGAAGCAAGAACGAGCGTGAAGTCAAACGCATGCTCAAGACGGTGCAGCTCGTCAATGCCTTCGAAGAGCAAATGGTGGCCCTTTCGGACGATCAATTGCGCGCCAAGACCGCCGAGTTCAAGGCCCGTATCGCCAAAGGGGAAACCCTCGACAAGCTGTTGCCGGAAGCCTTTGCCGTCGCCCGCGAGGCCGGCAAGCGCGTGATGGGCATGCGCCACTTCGACGTGCAACTCGTCGGCGGCATGACCCTGCACGAAGGCAAGATTGCCGAAATGCGCACCGGTGAGGGCAAGACCCTCGTCGCCACCCTGGGTGTTTACCTCAACGCACTGTCCGGCAAGGGCGTGCACGTTGTGACCGTGAACGATTACCTGGCCCGCCGCGACGCCAACTGGATGCGCCCGCTGTATGAATTCCTCGGCCTGACCGTCGGCGTCGTGACGCCGTTCCAGCCGCCGGAAGAGAAGCGTGCCGCCTACGCCGCCGACATCACCTACGGCACCAACAACGAATTCGGTTTCGACTACCTGCGCGACAACATGGCGTTCAGCATGGATGAAAAATTCCAGCGCGAACTCAACTTTGCCGTGATCGACGAAGTCGACTCCATCCTCATCGACGAAGCGCGTACCCCACTGATCATTTCCGGTCAGGCCGAGGACAGCTCCAAGCTGTACACCGAGATCAACAAACTGATCCCGCAGCTGGAACTTCACGTCGAGGAAGTCGAAGGCCAGGTCACCAAGGCCGGCCACTACACCGTTGACGAAAAGACCCGTCAGGTCGAACTCAACGAAGCCGGTCACCAGTTCATCGAAGAAATGCTCACCCGCGTCGGCCTGCTGGCCGAAGGCGAGAGCCTGTACTCGGCGCATAACCTTGGCCTGCTGACTCACGTCTACGCCGGTCTGCGTGCGCACAAGCTGTTCAACCGCAACATCGAATACATCGTTCAGGACGGCCAGGTCGTACTGGTCGACGAACACACCGGTCGTACCATGCCGGGCCGTCGTCTGTCCGAGGGCCTGCACCAGGCTATCGAAGCCAAGGAAGGTCTGAACATTCAGGCCGAGAGCCAGACCCTGGCCTCGACCACCTTCCAGAACTACTTCCGTCTGTACACCAAACTGTCCGGCATGACCGGTACCGCCGACACCGAAGCGTTCGAATTCCACCAGATCTACGGTCTGGAAGTCATGGTCATTCCACCGAACAAGCCGTTGGCGCGTAAAGACTACAACGACCTGGTGTTCCTCACCGCCGAAGAGAAATACGCGGCGATCGTGGCCGACATCAAGGAAAGCATGGCTGCCGGTCGTCCGGTGCTGGTGGGTACCGCGACCATCGAGACCTCCGAGCACATGTCCGAATTGCTCGTCAAAGAAGGCATCGATCACAAGGTTCTCAACGCCAAGTTCCACGAAAAAGAAGCTGAAATCATCGCTCAGGCCGGTCGTCCGGGTGCGCTGACCATCGCCACCAACATGGCCGGTCGTGGTACCGACATCCTCTTGGGCGGCAACTGGGAAGTGGAAGTCGCTTCGCTGGAGAACCCGACTCCTGAGCAGATCGCCCAGATCAAGGCCGACTGGCAGAAGCGTCACCAGCAAGTGCTGGAATCCGGTGGCTTGCAGGTGATCGCTTCCGAGCGTCACGAATCGCGCCGTATCGACAACCAGCTGCGTGGCCGTGCCGGCCGCCAGGGCGATGCCGGTTCGAGCCGCTTCTACCTGTCGCTGGAAGACAGCCTGATGCGCATCTTCGCCTCTGACCGGGTGAAGAACTTCATGAAAGCCCTGGGCATGCAGCCGGGCGAAGCGATCGAGCACCGCATGGTGACCAACGCGATCGAAAAGGCGCAGCGCAAGGTTGAAGGCCGCAACTTCGACATCCGCAAGCAACTGCTCGAGTTCGACGACGTCAACAACGAACAGCGTAAAGTGATCTATCACATGCGTAACACGTTGCTGGCCGCTGACAACATCGGTGAGACCATTGCCGATTTCCGTCAGGACGTGCTCAACGCTACCGTCAGCGCGCACATTCCGCCGCAATCGCTGCCAGAGCAGTGGGACGTGGCCGGTCTGGAAGCGTCGATCGAAAGCGATTTCGGCGTGAAGCTGCCGATCCAGCAATGGCTCGACGAAGACGATCACCTGTACGAAGAAACCCTGCGCGAGAAGCTCATGACCGAGCTGATGGCGGCGTACAACGAGAAAGAAGACCAGGCCGGTGCCGAGGCGCTGCGCTCGTTCGAGAAGCAGATCGTCCTGCGCGTGCTGGACGACCTGTGGAAAGACCACCTGTCGACCATGGATCACCTGCGTCACGGCATTCACCTGCGTGGCTATGCACAGAAGAACCCGAAGCAGGAATACAAGCGCGAGTCGTTCACGCTGTTCTCCGAACTGCTCGATTCGATCAAGCGCGACTCGATCCGCGTGCTCTCGCACGTTCAGGTTCGTCGCGAAGATCCGGAAGCCGAAGAGCAACGCCTGCGTCAGGAAGCCGAAGCACTGGCTGCGCGCATGCAGTTCGAACACGCCGAAGCGCCGGGGCTGGATCAGCCGGAAGCGCTGGGTGAAGACGTCGATGTGGCACTGGCCACCGCCGCTGCCCCTGTGCGCAACGAGCAGAAGCTGGGCCGCAACGAACTGTGCTACTGCGGTTCGGGCAAGAAATACAAGCATTGCCACGGGCAGATCCAGTAAAACCCGTTTCAATCGCTGAACACCCCGCGCCGCGACCGGCTCCTGCCGTCGCGGCGTTTTGCCATTTATCCCACCGTCCTTTCCCGTGGCGGTGCTGACATCATTGAGTAAGGAGCGCATTCATGGCTGTTGGTCTTGGTCCTTTGCCAACTTTGCACCCGGTTGCCGGTTTTGAACTCGGTATCGCCTCGGCCGGCATCAAGCGCCCGGGGCGCAAGGATGTAGTGGTGATGCGCTGTGCTGAAGGTTCGACCGTGGCTGGCGTGTTCACCCTGAACGCGTTCTGCGCCGCGCCGGTGATCCTGGCAAAAAAACGCGTACACAATGCCGTGCGTTATTTGCTGACCAACACCGGCAATGCCAACGCCGGTACCGGCGAACCGGGTCTGGCCGCCGCCGAGCGCACCACTGCCAAACTCGCTGAGCTGACCGGCGTCGATGCCAGCCAGATTCTGCCGTACTCCACTGGCGTGATCGGCGAGCCGCTGCCGGTCGAGAAGATCGAAGGCGCACTGCAAGCCGCGCTGGACGACCTGTCCGAGAACAACTGGGAAGCCGCAGCCACCGGGATCATGACCACCGACACTCTGCCGAAGGGCGCCAGCCGCCAGTTCGAGCATGACGGCGTGACCATTACTGTTACCGGCATCAGCAAAGGCGCCGGCATGATTCGCCCGAACATGGCGACCATGCTTGGCTACATCGCCACCGATGCCAAAGTCTCCCGCGAGGTACTGCACAACCTGATGCTCGACGGCGCCAACAAGTCGTTCAACCGCATCACCATCGACGGCGACACCTCGACCAACGACTGCTGCATGCTGATCGCTACGGGCAAAGCCGCGTTGCCGGAAATCACCCGCGCTGAAGGCGAGCTGTTCGGCAAGCTGAAGCAGGCGGTGTTCGAAGTGTGCATGGACGTCGCCCAAGCCATCGTGCGTGACGGCGAAGGCGCGACCAAATTCGTTACCGTTGAAGTGAATGGCGGCGACAATCATCAGGAATGCCTGGACGTCGGTTACACCGTGGCCCACTCGCCGCTGATCAAGACTGCGCTGTTCGCTTCCGACCCGAACTGGGGCCGGATCCTCGCCGCCGTTGGCCGTGCCGGTGTGGCGGACCTGGACGTGAGCAAGATCGACGTGTTCCTCGGTGACGTGTGCATTGCCAGCCGTGGCGCCCGCGCCGCGACCTACACTGAAGCCCAGGGCTCGGCGGTGATGCAGCAGGAAGAAATCACCATCCGCATCGAACTGGGGCGCGGTGATTGCAGCGAAACCATCTGGACCACCGACCTGTCGCATGAATACGTGAAGATCAACGCTGAATACCGTACTTGACCTGATCCGGGACCGAGCCGCTCCATTCGCGAGCAGGCTCGCTCCCACAGGGTATTCTCGCTGCAGTTCGGTTTTCTGTGGGAGCGAGCCTGCTCGCGAAAACGGCGATCCGGACACAACCCATTCAGAAGCATTCCTCTGACGAAAAGGCGCCACACCATGTCCCTGCACCTGATCATCGGCGACAAACTGCTTTCCTCCTGGTCCCTGCGCGCGGCGCTGGCGCTGGAACTGACCGGCGCGCCCTACAGCGAAGAGCTGATCAGGCTCGGCAAGCCCGACACCCGCGAGCGCCTGCTCAAGCATTCGCCGACCGGCAAGGTACCGCTGCTGCAAACCACCCGTGGCACCATCGCCGATTCGCTGGCCATCGCTGAATACCTCGCCGAGCAGTTTCCGTCCGAGCAACTCTGGCCGAGCGATACCTTCGCCCGCGCTCAGGCCCGCTCGGCCTGCGCACAGATGCACAGCGGCTTCTTCGCCATGCGCAATCACATGCCATTCAACCTCAGCCAGGATGCGCCGCTGAATCCGGTGCCGCCAGAAGTGAGGGGCGATATCGAACGCATGCTCGCGCTCTGGGCCGAATGTCGCGCGGCAGCGACGGAAGAGGGGCCTTACCTGTTCGGTCGTGTCAGCCTCGCCGATGCCTTTTTCGCGCCGATCGCCGTGCGCCTGCGCACCTATCAGGTGAAGCTGCCGGCGGTCGACGAAGCTTATGTTGAAACCGTCTACCAATGGGCCGCCTTCAAAGCGTGGCAAAAGGCTGGACTGGAGGAATTGACCCCGTGAAACGCGTCCACGTCGCCGCTGCTGTCATTCGTGACGGCGCCGGCAAAATCCTTATCGCCCGCCGTGCCGACACTCAGCATCAGGGCGGCTTGTGGGAATTTCCCGGTGGCAAGGTCGAGGCTGACGAGTCGGTCGAATCGGCACTCGCTCGCGAGCTGCATGAAGAGCTGGGCATCGTCGTTGACGCTGCCCGCCCGCTGATCAAAATTCGCCACGATTACCCGGACAAACAGGTGTTGCTGGATGTCTGGGAAGTCTCGGCGTTCAGCGGCGAACCCCACGGTGCGGAAGGCCAGCCACTGGCCTGGGCCACTGCCAGGGAGTTGATCAACTACGAGTTCCCGGCGGCCAACCAGCCGATCGTCGCGGCAGCGCGTTTGCCTGCCGAATACCTGATCACTCCGGAAGATCTGGAAGGCCCGGCCTTGTTGCGCGGCATCCAGAAGGCGATCGCCGGCGGCATCAAATTGATCCAGCTGCGCGCACCCAACGGCTACGACCCGAAATACCGTGATCTGGCGGTGGATGCGGTGGGCCTGTGCGCCGGCAAGGCGCAGTTGATGATCAAAGGGCCCTTCGAATGGCTCGGCGATTTCCCGTCAGCCGGTTGGCACATCACCGCTGCGCAACTGCGTAAATACGCAGCGGCAGGACGTCCGTTGCCGGCCGAGCGCTGGCTCGCGGCATCCTGCCATAACGCCGAAGAGCTGGCGCTGGCCGAGCAGATGGGCGTCGACTTTGTCACCCTGTCACCGGTGCAGCCGACGCTGACGCACCCGGATGCACAGCCGTTGGGGTGGGAGCAGGCACAGGCATTGATCGACGATTTCAGCAAACCGGTGTTTCTGCTCGGTGGAGTAGGGCCGGCGGAGCGCGAGAAAGCCTGGCGTGCTGGGGCTCAGGGTGTGGCGGGAATTCGGGCGTTCTGGCCGGATCCAGTGTAAGGGTTACCGACCTCTTCGCGAGCAGGCTCGCTCCCACAGTGGATTGCATTTCTCCAGTCACAATGCAGTCAAATGTGGGAGCGAGCCTGCTCGCGAAGGCGCCCTGACAGGCGCTACTTTCCTTCAGGTTTAGCAGCCGGCTGCCACAAAATCTCCGCCACTCCCTGCCGCCGCGCAATCAACCGCGCCACAACAAACAGCAAATCCGACAACCGATTGATATACGCCAGGCCAACCCCGGCCAATGGCTCAACCGAGTTCAAATGCTGACAGCGCCGCTCGGCACTGCGCGCCAGGCTACGGCAGACATGTGCCTGCGCAATCAGCATCGAACCACCCGGCAAGATGAAGTTTTCCAGCGGCCCCAGCTCTTCATTCCACACATCGATCGCCGCTTCCAGTCGCTCGATTTCGGCCTCGTTCAGCGCCTGATATTCAGGCATCGCCAATTCGCCGCCGAGGTCGAACAGGCGATGCTGACACGGCGCCAACACTTCGAAGATTTCATTCAGTCCCGGGTGCACTTCACGCTCGGCGAGCAAACCGGCGAGCAGCACGCCGACCTGACTGTTCAGCGTATCGACCTCACCGATCGCCTCGATGCGCGGGTGATCCTTGGGGACGCGACGGCCGTCACCGAGGCCGGTCTCGCCTTTGTCGCCGGTGCGGGTGTAGATCTTCGACAAGCGAAAGCCCATGGGTTACCTCGGTAGTGAATTGGTTTCGGTGGTCAACGGCGCAGGTTGCGCCAGCGGCAGACGCAGAGTGAAGCAAGTGCCCTGGCCGGGCGCCGACTGCACTTCCATCTGGCCCTTGTGATTGTTGGTGATGATGAAGTACGACACCGACAGGCCCAGGCCGGTGCCTTGGCCGATTTCTTTGGTGGTGAAGAACGGCTCGAAGGTACGCTTGCGCACGTTCTCGCTCATGCCGATGCCGTTGTCTTCGACTTGGATCTCGGCCCATGGCGGATTGAGCCTGGTGCGCAGAATGATCCGGCCCGGCTCGCTGTCGTCCTCGCGCTGATGAATCGCCTGCGCGGCGTTTTTCAGCAGATTGAGCAACACCTGTTCCAACTCGTTGGCGGTGCCCGGCACCGGACCCAAGGCCGGATCGAACTGGCGGATGATCGCCTGGCCCTTGAAGTCGAAACCGATGGCCAGATCGAAGTCGTTACCGGCGATTTCCACGGCTTGATCGATCAGCGCCGGCAGATCGCACGGCGCCATTTGCCGGGTGCTGCGGCGGCTGAAACTGAGCATGTGCGTGACGATTTTCGCCGCGCGGGCGCCGGCCTGTTGAATGCCGTCGAGCAATTGCGGCACTTCGCGGCCTTGCAGGTAGCGGTTCACCGTGTCCAGTTCGATGCCCAGTTGCTCAGCGGTCTCGATGTTCTTCGGCAGATCCGCCGACAGACGCCGCCGGATGTTCTGCACGTTGTGCAGGATCGCACCGAGCGGGTTGTTGATTTCGTGGGCCATGCCGGCGGCGAGGCCACCGACCGAGAGCATTTTTTCCGACTGCACCATCATCTCTTCCAGCGACAGACGCTGAGTGATGTCGTCGATGCGGATCACCACGCCGCGCCCGGCACCGCCCATCAGCGGATAAAAAGTCAGTGCGTAGTGTTTGGGTTCATCGTCCTTGAACCAGGTCACCCGGTCGACCTTGGCCACGGTGTGCTGTTCGACGGTGGCCTTAAGCTGAGGCAAAAACGGTTTCAGCGGTTCGAAGGCGAGGAAGATCGGTTGGTTCAGGGCCTCGTCCAGACGCGTGCCGGAGAGCGCGCTGGCTTCCTGGTTCCACTGGGTGACGTAAAGCTGCTCGTCGAGAGCGATCAGCGCCGACGGCATCGAGTCGATGATGCTATTGAGGTAATTCTGGAAGCCGGTGAGTTTCTTCTCGATCTTGCTGCGCACCTGGACTTCCAGCTCCAGTTTGCGGTTGGTGTGGCGGGTTTCCTCGGCCAGCCCCTGGGCCTGATCGTAGGCGGCTTGCGAGTCGTCGCGGGCGCGTTTGAGCTGCTGCTCGCGAGCTTCGATGCGCGAAAGCATGGTGTTGAAGGCCTCGGCCAGACTGCCGATTTCGTCATGGTTACCGCGTGCGGCGCGCAGCGCGTAGTTTTCTTCGCGGGTGACCTGCCGGGACAATTCCTCAAGCTGATGAATGGGGCGGGTGATCAGACGTTTGATCTGCCGGGCAATCACCAGCCACAACAACACGCTGAAAATCAGGATGCCGAGGCTGGCGGTCAGCGTGCCGGTGTAGAACGCCATCGGCAGCTCGCTACTGGCCACCAGCAACAGATGCCCCGGCGCAGCACCGGGACGGGGCAGGGTGATCAGTTGATTGCTGCGAAACTCGGTGAGTTGCCAGGCTTCGACATGCCGATAGCGCTCCGGCAAGTGAAGTTTGTCGCCGCGCTGCACCTGCGCCAGACGTTCACCCTTGCCGTCGTACAGGGCAGCGGCGCGCAACGGTGAATAACTGTCGAGTTCCTTGAGCAGGCGCTCGGCGCTGCGCGGCGACTCCAGCGCATCGCTGACCAGACTCGGATTGGCTATCAGCCGGCCGATGGTCTGCAAGGCTTGTGGCGCCATGCTTTCCTGAGAAATGTAGTAGGCGGCGCTGATAAAGGTCAGGTTGGCGACCAGCAGAACCGTGGTCAACAACACCAGCAGGGCGGCCAGCAGTTTCTGGCCGACCGGCAGGTTTTCGAGGCGCTGGCGCAATGGCATCAGGTTTATCGCAGCAGGGGAACAAGTCGTCAGCCTAGCGGCTGCTCAGTCGCTGGGCAATCCAAGCTTGTGCAGATGAGCGACCAGACGTTGCTGCAACTGGTGCAGATGCGGCAGGTGCAACTGATGGCGCTCAGCGACTTTGCAGGCGTGGCCCAACAGATAGCTGATCTCGGTGCGGCGCTGGTTGGCGACGTCCTGATACATCGAAGAGTAATTGGCGGCGGTGGCGTGGATCACTCGTTCGACTTCCGCTTGCAGATTGTCCGCCGCAGCCGGCTGGCCGCAATGTTGGAGCAGTTCCGCCAGTTCGGCGCAGAGTGTGGCGACTTCGCAGTGATGCTCGCTCAGCCCGCCGTTGCGGCAATCGTGGAGCACGGTCAGTGGGTTGATCGCGCAGTTCAGCGCCAGTTTGCGCCACAGTCGAGTGAGGATATCAGCACTCCATTCATGGGGAATGTTCGCCGCTTGCAGGTCATCCAGCCAGATCGGCGCCAGCGGATTTGCGCCATCGCCCAGCCAGTTGAAACCGTGGCCGGCGAACACCACGCGCCAATCGCCAGCGCGGAACGCGCCCTCGGTGCTGGAGGCGCTGATGCAGCGCGCTTGCGGTACCCGCGCGGCCACGGCGTCCTGACTGCCGAGGCCGTTTTGCAGAAGGATCAGTTCGGCGTCCGGAGCGAGGCGTGAAGCGAGACGGGCGACGGCCTCTTCGGCGTCATAGGCCTTGCACGCGACCAGCAATCGGCGAATGGGCTCGGGGCTGTCAGGGGTTTCGCCGGGAACTGCATAGGTGTGAGCTTGTCCGTTTTCTACCAGGGTTAATCCGCCCACTGTCTCGTAGCTTTGCAAGCGCGCCGCATCGCGCAGGATCAGGCGCACGGGCAAGCCGGCGCGGGCCAGACGTGTCGCCCAGAGTGTGCCGAGACTGCCGGCGCCAAGTACGTGCCAGGTGGTCGACATCAGTTTTTTGCTCGATTGCTTGCAGGCATGTGCGGCTCGCCGTATCGGTAGGAAAAGACCCGTTATAATGAGCCCGATTTTAACCGCAAGCCAAGCGCGCTCCATGCACATCGAGCGCGCCTTTTTATTGGAGAGATTACATGCCGTCGTTCGACGTGGTATCCGAACTGGACAAACACGAACTCACCAACGCGGTCGAGAACGCCGTGAAGGAACTCGATCGTCGTTATGACCTGAAAGGTAAAGGCAGCTTCGAGTTCAAGGAAAAAGACCTGACTGTCAGCCTCACCGCCGAAGCGGCTTTCCAGCTCGAAGCGATGATCGAAATCCTCAAGCTCGCGCTGACCAAGCGCAAGATCGACGTGCAGTGCCTTGAGGTCAAGGACGCCTACGCTTCCGGCAAGCTGATGAAACAGGACGCCATCCTCAAGGAAGGCATCGACAAAGAGCTGGCGAAGAAGATCGTCGGCCACATCAAGGAAGCCAAGCTCAAGGTCCAGGCCGCCATTCAGGGCGAGCAGGTGCGTGTCACCGGCAAGAAGCGCGACGACCTGCAGGAAGCCATCGCGGCCCTGCGTGCCAAGGAATTCGGCATGCCGCTGCAGTTCAACAACTTCCGCGACTAAGCTTGGTCTGAAGGCTATGTGGGAGCGAGCCTGCTCGCGAATGCGGTGTTTCATTCAGCGAAGAGTTGACTGACACACCGCTTTCGCGAGCAGGCTCGCTCCCACAGTTGTTTTGTTGTTTTGAATACACCCCGGGAAGCCGGAAATCAGGAGATAGAACATGGATTTGAATGCGGAAGTGGACCACCTGGTCAAGGCGTCCCAGGCGTGGATCCCGATGATCATGGAATACGGCAGCCGCGTACTGCTGGCAGTGATTACCTTGGCGATCGGCTGGTGGCTGATCAACAAGGTCACGCAGAAACTCGGCGGTCTGCTGGCTCTGCGCAATGCCGATCTGGCGCTGCAAGGCTTTATCAGCAGCCTGGCCAACATCATTCTCAAGGTGCTGCTGATTGTCAGCGTCGCGTCGATGATCGGCGTCGAAACCACCTCGTTCGTTGCGGCTATCGGTGCTGCCGGTCTGGCGATCGGTCTGGCCCTGCAGGGCAGCCTGGCAAATTTCGCCGGCGGCGTGCTGATTCTGCTGTTTCGCCCGTTCCGCATCGGTGACTGGATTGAAGCCCAAGGCGTGGCGGGCACCGTCGACAGCATCCAGATTTTCCACACTGTGCTGCGTACCGGTGACAACAAGACCATCATCCTGCCCAACGGCAATCTGTCGAACGGCATCATCACCAACACCAACCGTCAGCCAACCCGCAAAGTCGTGTTCGATGTTGGCGTGGATTACGAAGCGGATCTGCAGAAGGCCCGCCAGGTATTGCTGGATCTGGCCAAGGATCCCCGCGTCATGCAGGACCCGGAGCCACAGGCGGTGATTTCGACATTGGGTGACAGTTCGATCACGGTGTCCCTGCGCGTCTGGGTTAAAACTGCGGATTATTGGGATGTGATGTTCATGTTCAATGAACAGGCGCGTGATCGTTTGAAGAGTGCTGGTATTGATATTCCGTTTCCGCAGCGGGTTATACGCGTAGTGCAGGAATCGGCGGCGCAATGATAGGTTGCTAGCTAACTACTTGCTTTGCTAGTCAGTCTTTTGAATAAGTGAAAATAAAAAAGGCCCATCAGAAGATGGGCCTTTTTTTATGCTGTGAAACTAACCACTGACAATTACAAGATGTTCAGCGGGTACTCGGTGATCAGACGGAACTCTTTGACGTCGCCTTCACCTTCGTCGGCGTTGGCAACGTGCCAAGCTTGACGAATGCGGAAGGACAGGTCTTTAGCCGGACCGCTTTGAACAACGTACTTGGCTTCAAAGTTGGTTTCGTGGTGTTTGCCATCTTCACCATACAGACCGGCGTAAGCGCTGCCAGCTGGAGTGTTGGTACCGTCGATATCCCAACCTTTGACGTAACGAACCATGAAGCTCAGGCCAGGAACGCCGTACTCGGCCATTTTCAGGTCGTAACGGGCTTGCACGGATTTCTCGCCAGCGCCGTTGAAGTCAGAGTACTGGATGGAGTTGGCAAGGAAGATCGAGTCGCCACCACGGTTGTTCTTGCCCACGCCGATGTAGTCGAACGGGGTGTCGCCGTTGACCTTCTGGAACGCCAGGGTGAAGGTGTGCGCTTTGAGGAACGACAAAGCGGTTGCCAGCGAGAACGTGGTGTTGCTGATGTCGCCCGCTTCGGCGCTACCGGTGTCGGTGGTGCGGTAGATGTTGAAGTCGGTGTTCAGCGAAGTATCACCACCGAACGGGGTGGTGAGGTTCACGTTGGCGTAGTACTGGTTCCAGATGTCTTCCAGCTTGGCGCCGTACAGCGATGCAGTGAGGTTGTCAGTGATCGAGTACTTGCCGCCGAAGTAGTCGATGTTGTTCGCTTCAACACCGGCGTAGGTAGCGTAGAGGCCGCCATCGCGTGCGTTCTTGTCCTGGCTGGAGCCGGAGTAGAAGTGGCCGGCTTCCAGGTCCAGATCTTTGACTTCGCTGCTCTGCAACTGGAAGCCAGTGGCAGTTTGCGGAAGGATACGGGAACCGCCGACAGCGAACACTGGAGAAGTGCTTGGCTGCATGTCGCCGAATTTCAGTTCGGTCTTGGAGACGCGGAACTTGATCGAAGCGCCTGCCTTGCCCTGACTGTCATTGACGTCGCGAGCATAGCCGTTCGCCTTGACGGTATCGCTACGGCTCATGTTGCCAGTACCGGAGGTACCGTCACCGCCATCCAGTTTCAAGGCCAGATAGCCGTAGGCATCGATACCTACACCCACGGTGCCCTGGGTATAACCGGAGGTGAAGTTGCCGAGGAAACCCTGGGTCCAGTCTTTCTGGTCACGGCCACCGTTCTTGTTGTCGCGGTTGAAGTAGTAGTTCTTCAACGTCTCGGTGAGTGTCGCGTCTTCAACGAAACCTTTGGCTTCTGCCTGGTCACTTACAAACGGGGCGGCCGTAGCCAACTGCGAACTGGCTGCTGCTGCAACTGCCAGTGCGATCATGCTCCACTTCATCACGCGCATCGTGATTTGCTCCTTTGGTTTTAGAAGAGTACTGCCGTCCCACCTGTTTTATTATCTGGGCGGCTCTTTCTTTTTGTGTCGGCGCAAACTTATATCACGCCGACAATGTTGGCGATACTTGCGAAACCAACCTTTCAGCTTCTTTACGGCGTTGTCGCGAAAGGAGCGCTGGATGTCGCAAATTCACAGTACCGATGCAGCCGGACTGACAACTTTATCGCTGTTTCCGGGCCTTTTTGCATCGCTAAAAAAGAGTCCCTGGCAAAACACTTGAATCTCCATCGGGCAACCCTGCCACTGTTTTTATTGGCTTCAGGCGACCACTTCCAGTGGTGCGCTTATAGTCCATACGGTTACGAATGCAACAAGCGTGCACAAACCGCGAAATTGCTGCGGTTATTTTTCTGTGGGGCGCCCGCATATGTGAAAACCTTGTGAAAACGGGGCCTCGAGCCTCTTTTGTCACACGCTTGACGTGGTTTGCCCAATGGTGTTGCAACGCACCAAAGGTGCGCGGGACAGCAAAAAACGTTACCGGTTCACCCCATATTGAGTATTTGGCGGATGCTCGACCCACTGAGCGTAGACGTGTTGTGCAGTTTTGGTGCAAAAAAATCACAATCAAGCCTTGGTCAATCCGCAGGCGACTGACCTGAGGCATGGCAGATCAAGGATTTTCCTGCGGCTCTTCACGTCAAGGCTCATGTCCGGGCCTGTATTGGTGCGTGGCCTGGATAAATGTCTCATGTCGGCGCGCTTGGCGAATTACTGCCGGGGGGAGCGTGAAGCCCGCTGCATTCGCAGGTATGCTGCCGTCCTGTCGCTTGGCGCGCCGCCTTTTTGGTGCCGCCGCTAAGCTGAGTCATAGGATCAACGGGAGTGCTCACAGTGTTTGCTTTGGATTCACGACTTCAACAGGACACCCTGGTCATCGGTGACTTTCCGTTGTGCCGGCTGTTGCTGTCCAACGACAGCAATTACCCGTGGTTCATCCTGGTGCCTCGGCGCGAGGATATAAGCGAGTTGTTTCAGTTGGATGTCGCCGATCAGCAGCAGCTCTGGCAGGAAACCACCACGCTGGCCGAGTTGCTCAAGGATTCGTTCGACGCTGACAAGCTGAACGTCGCAACACTGGGTAACGTTGTCAGTCAACTGCATATGCATGTCATCGTGCGTAAACGCAATGATGCTGCGTGGCCGGCGCCGGTCTGGGGCAAACACCCGGGCAAGCCTTACAGCGCCGAGCAGGTTGCGGCCATTCGCGAACGCTTGCGTCTGGTGCTGACCGAAGAATTCACCTTTGTGGAGGGCTGAGTCATGAGCCTTGAAGAGCGCGTAACCGATCTGGAAAGCCGTCTGGCCTTTCAGGATGACACCATTCAGGCATTGAACGATGTGCTGGTGGCCCAGCAGAAAGTCATCGAGCGCCTGCAATTGCAGATGGAAGCGCTGATCAAGCGTCACGAAGAAATGGTCGGGCAGTTCGGTGCTTTTGAAGAAGATGCGCCACCGCCGCATTATTGAGCCATTCGGCAGGCATAAAAAAACCGCGGACAGCCAGGCTGTTCGCGGTTTTTTTTGCTTTGGATCAGCGACGCGGCAGAGCGGCGATCACGTCCTCGGCTTGCAGGCCTTTGTCGCGGTTCATCACCGAGAACTCGACGCGCTGGCCTTCGACCAGAACACGGTGGCCTTCGCCACGAATGGCGCGAAAGTGCACGAAAATATCATCGCCGGAATCTCGGGAGATAAAGCCGAAACCCTTGGAAGTGTTGAACCACTTTACGGTGCCGGTATCGCGATTGCTCATGTCATAGCTAGTCGGCGCAGCGGCCGGTGACGATTTGTAAAAGCTGACGGCCAGGTGCAGCAGCACGGCAACCAGCGCGATCACCAGGCTGAACAATACGGCTGGCTGGCCAGCGATGACCGGCATCGGTGCGATCAAAGTCAAGGTTTGCAGGACGACAGTCAGTACCAGAAGGGCGCTGACCAGATTTTGCAGATGCTGGCGCGGGCCTTTGTTCCAGTAGGGAATTACTGGAGCGATAACCAGGTTCAGCAGGCCGAAAAAGGCCAGGTAAAGTGCATCGGGCTGTTGCAGGTAAGGAACGGCTTCGGCTTTCAGGCTGGGTATGAACGACAGCAGCAAGGCTGCTGCGCCCATTAGCAGGTGGACGATTTTCAACATTTTGATTGGCTCACATTATGACGGCTCACAAGGAAGAGCTGAAGGCGCACGGTTCGCTTCAGGACAAAATAAGAGGCGGTGGACACGTACACGGCATCAGCCTATGCGCAACGCCCCGGAAAATAGGGCATGGCGACACACTGCCTATTTAACAGCAAAGCCTGCGGCTACTCAAATCAGCCCGGCCAGCGGCAGAGAAACGGTCGATTTGTCGCAGTTAGATCACTGATTCATAGCTGCGAGCGGGCGCGTGCCTTGCTAAAGTGGGTGCGAACCTGCTGGATGAATTCACTCATTGTTAGGGGGTAAGCATGGCCATTGATATCGGTATCAGTGAAGAAGACCGCAAATCCATCGTCGAAGGGTTGTCGCGACTGCTGTCGGACACCTACGTGCTGTATCTGAAAACCCATAACTTTCACTGGAACGTCACCGGCCCGATGTTTCGCACGCTGCATTTGATGTTCGAGGAGCAGTACAACGAATTGGCGTTGGCCGTCGATTCGATCGCCGAGCGTATCCGTGCGTTGGGCTTCCCGGCACCGGGTGCCTACGCGACCTACGCGCGTCTTTCTTCTATTAAGGAAGAAGTCGGTGTGCCGAGCGCCGGAGACATGATCAAGCAGTTGGTCGAGGGCCAGGAAGCCGTGACCCGTACCGCACGCGGTATCTTCCCGCTGTTGGACAAGGTCAGCGACGAGCCGACCGCCGATCTGCTGACCCAACGCATGCAGGTGCACGAGAAAACCGCGTGGATGCTGCGCGCGCTGCTCGAAGAGTGATCCGGCCGCTGCGGACGGCTTGAGCTCGTCCGCACGCTGTCCAGACTCTTACCATTGTCGTTGGCTTATCCTACGAGGCTGGTCAACAAGTCGTATGGCGCTAACTTTGTCACTGGGTTTTTATTAAGGCGCAGGATGTTGCCTTATAAATCAGCAGTCATGGCAAAGGAGTGTCAACGCTATGGTAGAAGGAGACAGGCGAAGCGACAGGATGTCGGCTTCGCGGCACGTTATAAAAGTCGACCCGTTTGTCAGCGAGTTCGACATGAATCTGATCCGGCCGTTGTCGCGATCGATTCGCCTCAATGGTTTTGCGACCTGCCTGCGACTCGAACAGGTCTACTGGAATATCCTCGGCGGCATGGCCGAGGCCAATCATTGTTCGATCAGCACACTGCTGTCCCATGTCGACCGTGAGGTGCATCTGCGTCACGGTGGGGTGAAAAATTTCAGTGCGCTGGTACGCGTGGTTTGCGTCATGAACGGGATCAAAGACCTCGCACCCGCCGTTTCGCGCTGAAACGGCGGTTGCAACGAGGTTGCGGGCTGTGCAGTGTTACGGCTGCACAGCCCGCATTTAATCGATATAATCCCGCGCTTTCGCCGCAAAGCTCCGCGCGCGGCAGCAATCTGATCGCCGAGACACCCCCATGCCAATGTACGATTACCAATGTGCTTCCTGTGGTCATCAGTTGGAAGCCATTCAGAAGATCAGCGACGCACCGTTGGTCGACTGCCCTGCCTGCCAGGCGCCCGAACTGAAGAAACAGCTGTCCATGCCGGGTTTTCGCCTCAGCGGCAACGGTTGGTACGAGACCGATTTCAAGACCGGAGCCAAGAAGAATCTGGCCGGTGGCGACAAAGCTGACTAGGGTTCAAACCCTGAACGAACGACACGCGTGAGTGGCCGCCTTGCTTGAAGGCGACAGTTACTCCACCGAATTTCGAATTACGAGAAGCGAACCACACCATGATGCGCAGCCACTATTGCGGCCAACTGAACGAAAGCCTGGAAGGCCAGGAAATTACCCTTTGCGGATGGGTTCACCGTCGCCGCGACCACGGCGGGGTGATTTTCCTCGACATCCGTGATCGTGATGGTCTGGCCCAGGTGGTGTTCGATCCGGATCGCGCCGAGAGCTTCGCCGCCGCCGATCGCGTGCGCAGCGAATACGTCGTGAAAATCACCGGCAAGGTGCGTCTGCGTCCGGCCGGGGCGACCAACGCCAACATGGCTTCGGGCATGATCGAAGTGCTGGGTTACGAACTCGAAGTGCTGAACGAGTCGGAAACCCCGCCGTTCCCGCTCAACGAGTTCTCCGACGTTGGCGAGGAAACCCGCCTGCGCTATCGCTTCCTCGACCTGCGTCGTCCGGAAATGGCCGAGAAGCTGCGTCTGCGCTCGCGCATGACCACCAGCATCCGCCGCTTCCTCGACGAAAACGGCTTCCTCGACGTCGAAACGCCGATCCTGACCCGGGCCACCCCGGAAGGTGCGCGTGACTATCTGGTGCCGAGCCGTACCCACGCCGGTTCGTTCTTCGCCCTGCCGCAATCGCCGCAGCTGTTCAAGCAACTGCTGATGGTGGCCGGCTTCGACCGTTACTACCAGATCGCCAAGTGCTTCCGTGACGAAGACCTGCGTGCCGACCGTCAGCCGGAATTCACCCAGATCGACATCGAGACCAGCTTCCTCGATGAAAAAGAGATCATGGGCCTGACCGAGCAGATGATCCGCAACCTGTTCAAGGAAGTGCTGAATCTGGAATTCGGCGAATTCCCGCACATGACCTTCGAAGAAGCCATGCGCCGCTACGGTTCGGACAAGCCGGACCTGCGTATTCCGCTGGAACTGGTTGACGTTGCCGACCAGCTCAAAGAAGTTGAATTCAAAGTGTTCAGCGGCCCGGCCAATGATCCGAAGTGCCGCATCGCCGCGCTGCGCGTTCCAGGCGGGGCGAGCATGCCGCGCAAGCAGATCGATGACTACACCAAGTTCGTCGGCATCTACGGTGCCAAGGGCCTGGCGTACATCAAGGTCAACGAGCGTGCTGCCGGTGTTGAAGGTCTGCAATCGCCGATCGTGAAAAACATCCCGGAAGACAAGCTCAACGTGATCCTCGATCGCGTTGGCGCAGTCGATGGCGACATCGTGTTCTTCGGTGCCGACAAGGCCAAGATCGTCAGCGAAGCCCTGGGCGCGCTGCGGATCAAGCTCGGGCACGACCTCAAGCTGCTGACCTGCGAGTGGGCACCAATGTGGGTCGTCGACTTCCCGATGTTCGAAGAGAACGACGACGGTAGCTTCTCGGCGCTGCACCACCCGTTCACCGCACCGAAGTGCACCCCGCAGGAACTCGAAGCCAACCCGGCCGGCGCACTGTCCCGTGCGTACGACATGGTCTTGAACGGCACCGAGCTGGGTGGCGGTTCGATCCGTATCCACCGCAAGGAAATGCAGCAAGCGGTATTCCGCCTGCTGGGCATCAACGAAGCGGAACAGGAAGAGAAGTTCGGCTTCCTGCTCGACGCGCTGAAGTACGGTGCACCGCCGCACGGTGGTCTGGCCTTCGGTCTGGACCGTCTGGTGATGCTGATGACCGGCGCCCAGTCGATCCGTGAAGTGATCGCCTTCCCGAAAACCCAGAGTGCTGCCGACGTGATGACGCAGGCTCCGGGCGTCGTGGATGCCAAGGCATTGCGCGAGCTGCACATTCGCCTGCGCGAAACGCCAAAGGCTGAGTAAGACGGGCCTGAAGGCGCATCTTCGGATGCGCCTTTTTTCTTTCTCAGGTCGAATTTTTCGATTGCCGGCCGCTGCCTCGGCAGGGCGGGCAAGGTTTCAAAGAGCATTCGGAGCAAGTTATGGCAGGTCATTCCAAGTGGGCAAACATCAAGCACCGCAAAGAACGTCAGGATGCCAAGAGGGGCAAGATCTTCACCAAGTGGATCCGTGAACTGACCGTTGCGGCCCGTCAGGGTGGCGGTGATCCGGGTTCCAACCCGCGTCTGCGCCTGGCCCTGGACAAGGCTTTGAGCGCGAACATGAGCCGCGACATCATCGACCGCGCCGTTGCGCGCGGTGCCGGTGCCACCGAAGCGGACAACGTTGAAGAACTGACCTACGAAGGCTACGGCCCGGGCGGCGTCGCGGTGATGGTCGAGTGCATGACCGACAACCGCAACCGTACCGCCGCAGCTGTGCGCCATGCCTTCAGCAAATGTGGCGGCAACCTCGGCACCGACGGTTCGGTGGCCTATCTGTTCGAGCGCAAGGGCCAGATCAGCTTCGCCCCGGGCGTCGATGAGGACGCACTGACCGAAGCGGCACTGGAAGCGGATGCCGATGACGTGGTCTCCCACGAAGACGGTTCGATCGACGTGTTCACCTCGTTCACCGGTTTCTATGCAGTGCGTAACGCGCTGGAAGCGGCCGGGTTCAAGGGCGACGACGCGGAGATCGTCATGCAGCCGACCACCAGCGCCGAACTGGATCTGGAAGGCGCCGAGAAGGTGCTCAAGCTGATCGACATGCTTGAGGATCTGGATGACGTGCAGAACGTCTATTCCAACGCGGATATCCCGGAAGACGTGGCTGCTCAGCTTGGCTGATAAGCGACTAGTCTTCCTTGTGGGAGCGAGCCTGCTCGCGAAAGCGGTGTGTCATTAGCACCTGTATCTGCTGACATACCGCCTTCGCGAGCAGGCTCGCTCCCACATTTGCTATTGGCTGTCAGGTAAATCGTTTTATGAATCTGCAGGCGTTATGACTCTAATTCTTGGTATCGACCCCGGTTCGCGCATCACCGGTTACGGGATCGTTCGCGATACCGGGCGCGGCGGCTGCATTTACGTGGCTTCGGGCTGCATTCGCACCGGGTCCGGCGAGCTGCATGAGCGTCTGCAAATCGTCTATCGCGGTGTGCGCGAGATCATCAAGACCTACGGCCCGGTGACCATGGGCATCGAAAAGGTGTTCATGGCGAAAAACGCCGACTCGGCGCTCAAACTCGGTCAGGCGCGCGGCGCGGCCATCGTCGCGGGCGCCGAAGAGTGCCTGGAAATCGCCGAATACACCGCCACGCAAGTCAAACAGGCCGTGGTCGGCACCGGTGCGGCCAATAAAGAGCAGGTGCAGATGATGGTCATGCACATGCTCAAACTGACCAGCAAGCCGCAAATCGACGCCTCCGACGCCCTCGCTATCGCCATTTGCCATGCGCATACACGCTCAAGCCTGCTACCGCACGGTCTGGGAACCGCACGCAGTCGTGGCGGGCGCCTGCGTCTCTGATAGCATCAGCATCAATTTTCCTGAAAGTGGCGTTGCGGTGCCTGTGTTGTCGGCGTGCAAGCCACCTTCAATCGTCGCCAGCCCACGGCTGGCCAGCGCTCAAGGATTCAAAACGTGATTGGACGCTTGCGCGGCACCCTGGCTGAGAAACAGCCGCCGCACCTGATTCTCGATGTGAATGGCCTCGGCTATGAGGTGGAAGTGCCGATGACCACTCTTTATCGGCTGCCGTCGGTCGGTGAACCGCTGACCCTGCACACCCATTTGGTCGTACGCGAAGATGCGCAATTGCTCTATGGCTTTGCCGGCAAGCGTGAGCGAGACTTTTTCCGCGAACTGATTCGTCTCAACGGCGTAGGGCCGAAACTGGCACTGGCATTGATGTCGAGTCTGGAAGTCGATGAACTGGTACGTTGCGTACAGTCCCAGGATACCTCGGCGCTGACCAAGGTGCCGGGGGTTGGCAAGAAGACCGCCGAACGCCTGCTGGTCGAATTGAAAGACCGCTTCAAGGCTTGGGAAACCACGCCGGCGATGTTCGCGCTGGTGCCGAATCAGCCGGATGGGCCGGCGCCGGTCAACAGCGCCGAGACTGATGCGGTCAGTGCGTTGATCTCGTTGGGCTACAAGCCGCAGGAAGCGAGTAAGGCGATTTCCGCGATCAAAGACAAGAACCTGAGCAGCGAAGACCTGATCCGCCGCGCTCTGAAGGGAATGATTTAAGTGATTGAAGCTGATCGTCTGATCGCCGCCGCGCACAGCCCGCGCGAGCGCGAAGAAGTCCAGGACCGGGCCATTCGCCCGGTCAGCCTGGCCGATTACATTGGCCAGCCGACCGTGCGCGAGCAGATGGAACTGTTTATCCAGGCCGCCCGTGGCCGGAGCGAATCTCTCGATCACACCTTGATCTTCGGCCCACCGGGGCTGGGCAAGACCACGCTGGCGAACATCATTGCCCAGGAAATGGGCGTGTCGATCAAGAGCACCTCCGGGCCAGTGCTGGAACGCCCGGGTGATCTGGCCGCGCTGCTGACCAATCTTGAGCCGCACGACGTGCTGTTCATCGACGAAATTCATCGTCTGTCGCCAATCGTTGAAGAAGTGCTGTACCCGGCGATGGAAGATTTCCAGCTCGACATCATGATTGGCGAAGGGCCGGCGGCGCGCTCGATCAAGCTCGATCTGCCGCCGTTCACTCTGGTTGGCGCAACCACCCGCGCGGGCATGCTGACCAATCCATTGCGTGATCGCTTCGGTATCGTCCAGCGTCTGGAGTTCTATAGCACAGCGGATCTGGCGACGATTGTCAGTCGTTCGGCGGCCATTCTCGGTCTGCCGCTGGATCCGGAAGGTTCGTTCGAGATCGCCCGTCGCGCCCGTGGCACCCCGCGAATTGCCAACCGTCTGCTGCGACGGGTGCGCGATTTTGCTGAAGTGCGCGCCAAGGGCCACATCACCAAAGCGGTGGCGGATCTGGCGCTGAACCTGCTGGACGTCGACGAACACGGTTTCGATCACCAGGACCGGCGCCTGCTGTTGACCATGATCGAGAAGTTTGACGGCGGCCCGGTCGGCATCGACAGTCTGGCGGCGGCGATCAGTGAAGAACGCCACACCATTGAAGACGTGCTCGAGCCGTATCTGATCCAGCAGGGCTACATCATGCGCACGCCACGGGGCAGGGTGGTGACCCGGCATGCCTATCTGCATTTCGGTTTGAATGTTCCGTCGCGCATGGGCGAGATGCCCGTGGCAGACGAGTTTCTCGACGCCGTCGACGATTGATACACATTTGTTGGTGATTTATTCAGGGTTTGTACTGTCAGACGACGGTACTTTTGCGTTAAAGCTTTGAAACCACGAAAAACAGTTGTCTGGCCGGATTGGCAACCTGAGGAGTAAGCACTAGAGTATGCGCGCGCAAAACGGGCTTGAGCCGTTCGCACATCGTTGTCGCGTTTATTACGAGGACACCGACGCGGGCGGCATCGTGTATTACGTTAATTACCTCAAGTTTATGGAACGGGCTCGAACCGAGCGGCTACGGGAACTGGGTTTTGCCCAATCTGCGCTCGCCGGAGAGGACCTGTTGTTCGTCGTGCATTCCAGCGAAGCGCGCTACCACGCGCCGGCGCGACTGGACGACGAACTGCTGGTAAGCGCTGATGTAATCGAATTGAACCGTGCCAGCCTGCGCTTCAAACAGCAGGTCAGGCGGGCCACGGATAATGTGCTGCTCTGCGAAGGGCAGTTTTTGGTGGCCTGCGTGCGCACCGACAGTTTGAAACCCCGGGCCCTTCCCGAAGACCTGCGTGCGGCCTTCGCCGACGCGGTCGGCCCGGGTACACACTCAAAGCAGGAGATAAAGCGTGGAAGCTAACGTCGTCGACCATTCCTCCATGTGGAGCCTGGTCAGCAATGCCAGCATCGTGGTGCAGTTGGTAATGTTGACCCTGGTGGCCGCATCGGTGACCTCATGGATCATGATCTTTCAGCGCAGCAATTTGCTGCGTGCCGGTCGACGCGCCCTGGAGAGCTTCGAAGAGCGCTTCTGGTCGGGTATCGACCTGTCCAAACTGTACCGTCAGGCCGGCAGCAACCCTGATCCGGATTCGGGCGTGGAGCAGATCTTCCGTGCCGGTTTCAAGGAATTCTCCCGTCTGCGTCAGCAGCCAGGCGTCGATCCTGAAGCCGTGATGGAAGGCGTCGCCCGTGCCATGCGCGTGGCCATCTCGCGTGAAGAAGAGAAACTCGAGCAGAGCCTGCCGTTCCTCGCCACCGTTGGGTCGGTCAGCCCGTACATCGGTCTGTTCGGTACCGTGTGGGGGATCATGAACTCCTTCCGCGGTCTGGCCAGTGCTCAGCAAGCGACCCTCGCCACTGTTGCCCCGGGTATCGCCGAAGCCCTGATCGCCACGGCGATCGGCCTGTTCGCTGCGATCCCGGCGGTCATCGCTTACAACCGTTTTGCTGCCCGCAGCGAAACCTTGCTGGGCCGCTACTACACCTTCGCCGATGAATTCCAGGCGATCCTGCACCGCAAAGTGCACACCAGCGAAGAATAAGCAGGTATTTCCCGATGGCTTTAATCGCTCGAGCTCGCAAAAAGCGCAAGCCGGTCGCCGAGATGAACGTGGTGCCCTACATCGACGTGATGTTGGTGCTGCTGGTCATCTTCATGGTGACCGCGCCAATGCTCAATCAGGGCGTGAAAGTTGATCTGCCCAAGGTTTCCAGCGAAGCCTTGCCGCAGGACAACAACACCCAGGTCCTGACCATTTCGATCAAGGCTGACAAGACCTACTACTGGAACCTTGGCAGCGAAGTCGACACCGAGAAGCAACAGGACAGGGCCATGACCCTGCCGCAAATGACCGACGCGGTGACCAAGATCATTCGCACTGGCACTGAAAACGGCAAACGCACCCAGGTGTTCATTCGTGGCGACAAGACTGTCGACTACGGCGCCGTCATGGGTGCAATGGGCGGGTTGCAGAAAGCCGGGGTCGGTAACGTTGGTCTGATTACCGAGGCCCCCTGATGCAGCAACAGCGAGAGCCGTCCGCCTCGGAAAGCTACTTCTGGCCTAGTGTTCTGGCAATTGTCCTGCACGTGCTGGTGTTCGGCATGCTGTTCGTCAGTTTTGCCTTCACGCCCGAACTGCCGCCGGCCAAGCCGATCGTCCAGGCGACTCTGTACCAGCTGAAATCGAAAAGTCCGGCGACCACCCAGACCAATCAGAAGATTGCGGGTGAGGCGAAGAAAACTGCCGCGCGCCAGACTGAAGTCGAACAGCTCGAACAGAAGAAGATCGAGCAGGAAGCGGTGAAGGCGGCGGAACAAAAGAAAGAGGAAGCGGCTCAAAAGGCCGAGGAAGCCAAGAAGGCCGACGAGGCGAAAAAAGCGGACGAGGCGAAAAAGGCTGATGAAGCCAAGAAAGCCGACGACGCGAAGAAAGCCGAAGCGAAAAAGGCCGAAGAGAAACAATTGGCTGATATAGCCAAGAAGAAGGCTGAAGACGAAGCGAAAAAGGCTGCTGAAGAAGAGGCGAAGAAAGCCGCTGCTGAAGAAGCCAAGAAGAAGATCGTCGAAGACGCGAAGAAGAAAGCCGCCGAAGACGCCAAGAAGAAAGCTGAAGCTGAAGAGGCGAAGAAGAAAGTCGCCGAAGATGCGAAGAAAAAGGCTGCGGCCGACGCTGCCAAGAAAAAGGCCCAGGACGCAGCTCGTAAATCGGCTGAGGATAAAAAGGCCCAGGCATTGGCTGAGTTGCTTTCGGACAAGACGGATCGGGCAGCGACCAAGGCCGATGAACTTGGCGACAGCGTCGCGGGCGATTTCGATGATCTGATCAGGCTGCGTGTTTCGGAAGGCTGGAATCTTCCACCTTCGGCACGTAAAGGCATGAAGGTAGAGCTTCGAATCAGTATGTTGCCGGACGGTACCGTAACGGGCGCCACGGTCACGAAGTCCAGCGGCGATGCTTCGTTTGACGCTTCGGCGGTAGCTGCAGTCAAGAACATCGGGCGGTTGACGGAAATGCAGGGCTTGAGCCCTAGTGATTTTGCTCCGTATCGTTCATTCAAGATGACATTCAATCCTGAGGATTTAGGCTTGTGAGAAATATTCTTCGATCAATGCTGGTCGTTATCTGCTGTCTTGCAGGGATAGCGGTAGCAGACGAAAAGAACATCCTGATCAGCAGTGGCACTGACCGGGCAACTCCGATCGCCGTCGTACCGTTCGGCATGCAGGGCGGTGCCGTGCTACCGGATGACATGGCCGAAATCATCGGTAACGATTTGCGCAACTCGGGCTACTACGCGCCAATCCCCAAGCAAAACATGATCAGCCAGCCAAGCCAGCCGAGCGAAATCATCTTCCGTGACTGGAAGGCACTGGGCGCTCAATACGTAATGGTCGGCAGCATCGCTCCAGCCGGTGGTCGCTTGCAGGTGCAGTGGGCACTGTTCAACGTAGCCACCGAGCAGAAAGTGGCGGACGGCAGTGTTTCCGGCACGACCGACCAGATCCGTGACATGGCGCACTTCATCTCTGATCAGTCTTTCCAGAAGCTGACCGGTATTGACGGTGCCTTCTCGACACGTTTGCTGTACGTAACGGCCGAGCGTTTCTCCGAGAAGAACACGCGCTACACCCTGCAGCGCTCCGACTATGACGGCGCCCGCGCAGTGACTCTGCTGCAATCGCGCGAGCCGATTCTGTCGCCGCGTTTTGCACCGGATGGCAAGCGTATCGCCTACGTGTCGTTCGAGCAGAAGCGTCCGCGTATCTTCATGCAGAACATCGACACCGGTCGCCGTGAGCAGATCACCAACTTCGAAGGCCTCAACGGTGCGCCAGCCTGGTCGCCGGATGGCAATCGCCTGGCGTTCGTGCTGTCGAAAGACGGTAACCCGGATATCTACGTGATGAACCTCGGTTCGCGTCAGATCAGCCGCGTAACCAACGGTCAGGGCATCAATACCGAACCGTTCTGGGGCAAGGATGGCTCGACCATCTACTTCACCTCGGACCGTGGCGGCAAGCCGCAAATCTATAAAACCAGCGTCGGTGGCGGTGGTGCCGAGCGTGTGACGTTCGTGGGTAACTACAACGCCAACCCGAAACTGTCGGCTGATGAAAAGACTTTGGTGATGATCCATCGTCAGGATGGCTTCACCAATTTCAAGGTGGCAGCTCAGGATCTGCAGAGAGGTAGTGTAAAGATCCTCACTGATAGCACTCTGGACGAGTCACCTACTGTTGCGCCCAACGGCACCATGGTAATCTACGCCACCCGCCAACAGGGCCGGGGAGTCTTGATGCTCGTGTCCATTAATGGACGCGTGAGGCTCCCGCTTCCTACCGCTCAAGGCGAAGTCAGAGAACCGTCCTGGTCCCCTTACCTGAAGTGAGCGGGCGCTACACGTTTTACTTAACACACTGGGGTTCATTAGGAGTTTCACGATGGAAATGCTGAAGTTTGGTAAATTTGCTGCGCTGGCTCTGGCCATGGCTGTAGCTGTAGGTTGCTCGTCCAAAGGCGGCGACAACGCCGGTGAAGGCGCTGTTGATCCAAACGCTGGTTACGGCGCAAACACTGGTGCCGTTGACGGCTCCCTGAGCGAAGAAGCTGCTCTGCGCGCAATCACCACCTTCTACTTCGAATACGACAGCTCGGACCTGAAGCCAGAAGCCATGCGCGCTCTGGACGTTCACGCCAAAGACCTGAAAGCAAACGGCGCTCGCGTTGTTCTGGAAGGCAACACCGACGAACGTGGTACTCGTGAGTACAACATGGCACTGGGCGAGCGTCGTGCGAAAGCCGTTCAGCGCTACCTGGTACTGCAAGGTGTTTCCCCAGCTCAGCTGGAACTGGTTTCCTACGGCGAAGAGCGTCCAGTTGCTACCGGCAACGACGAGCAGTCCTGGGCCCAGAACCGTCGCGTCGAACTGCGTAAGTAATTCGATATGCGAACGTGCCGTCGTGCTGTAACTGTTCTGGCTCTCAGCCTCGCGCCGCTTGCGGCGTGGGCTGCGGTTCCTGTGGTCGATGACAACTCCGGTTATAACAATAGCGGGAGCAGTTATCCGCCTGCGGGTTACGGTACGAACGGCGCCTATGCCGGGGGAGCGGCTTCGGCCCCTGCCTCGGCACAAGGCATGCTGTTCAACCAATTGCAACAGATGCAGGATCAGATCTCGCGCCAACAGGGCGTGATCGAAGAACTGCAGAATCAGGTTGCGCGCATGAAGCAGGAATCCCTGGAGCGATACCAGGATCTTGATCGGCGCATAGGATCCGGCGTTGCACCAGCCGCGAGTCCCGAGAATTCTTCTGCCGGTGGCGATGCAAGTGCTGCCGGTGCTGCCGCAGGGGCGGGTGCTGCTGCGGCCGCCCAAGCCCCTGCTGCGGGTAGCGAACCGGCTGATCCGGCCAAGGAAAAGCTGTATTACGATGCCGCTTTCGACCTGATCAAAGCCAAGGATTTCGACAAGGCCAGTCAGGCCTTCGCCGCTTTCCTGCGCAAATACCCCAATAGCCAGTACGCGGGCAACGCCCAGTACTGGTTGGGCGAAGTGAACCTGGCCAAGGGTGATCTGCAAGGTGCAGGTCAGGCCTTTGCCAAGGTTTCGCAGCTGTATCCCAAGCACAACAAAGTGCCGGACTCGCTGTACAAGCTCGCTGACGTAGAGCGCCGCCTCGGTCACACCGACAAGGTCAAAGGCATTCTGCAGCAGGTGGTGTCCCAATATCCGGGCACTTCCGCCGCGCAGCTGGCCCAGCGTGATTTGCAGCGCATGTAAGCCGGTTCATCCGTGTTTTGAAGAAACCCGCGCTTGTCGCGGGTTTTTTCGTTAGAATTCACGCCCTTTTTCTGAAACACGCTTCTTGCGGTCTACGCGTTGGCGGGATTGCCTGAAGTGCCTGACGGAGGCGGACAGCCTGTTTAGCTGTTACGCCCGTGGCGACTATGCAAGACACATTGAGAATCACCGAAGTTTTCTACTCGTTGCAGGGGGAAACTCGGACTGCCGGGCTGCCTACGGTTTTCGTACGCCTGACCGGTTGCCCGTTGCGTTGCCAATATTGCGACAGCGCTTATGCATTCAGCGGCGGCACTGTCCGCACCCTCGACGACATCCTTGAGCAAGTGGCCGGATATCGTCCGCGCTACGTTTGTGTCACCGGCGGTGAGCCGTTGGCTCAGCCGAACGCCATTGCTTTGCTTGAACGGTTGTGTGATGCCGGTTACGAGGTTTCGCTGGAAACCAGCGGCGCCCTCGACGTGTCCGCCGTCGATCCGCGTGTCAGTCGCGTCGTCGATCTGAAAACGCCGGGCTCGAAAGAAGCCCACCGCAACCGTTACGAGAACATCGAACTGCTGACCCGCAACGATCAGGTGAAGTTTGTCATCTGCTCGCGGGAAGACTATGACTGGGCGGTATCGAAGCTGATCCAGTACGGGCTTGATCGACGTGCGGGCGAAGTGCTTTTCTCCCCAAGTCATCATGACCTCAATGCCAGGGATCTGGCGGATTGGGTGGTGGCAGACAACCTGCCAGTGCGGCTGCAACTGCAGTTGCATAAATATCTATGGAATGATGAGCCGGGGCGCTGAGATGATTGAACAACTGAATACTACCGAAAAACGTGCCGTTATCCTGCTTTCGGGCGGCCTCGACTCGGCCACCGTCGTGGCGATGGCACGCGCCGAAGGCTACGCCTGCTACACCATGAGCTTCGATTACGGCCAGCGGTCCCATGCCGAATTGCATGCCGCCGCCCGCGTCGCTCGCGATCTGGGTGTGGTCGAGCACAAGGTTATCGGGCTGAACCTCAATGGCATGGGCGGCTCGGCGCTGACTGACACCAGCATCGATATCCCGGAAGAATTGGGCGAAGGCATTCCGGTGACTTACGTACCGGCGCGCAACACCGTGTTCCTGTCGCTGGCATTGGGTTGGGCCGAAGTGCTCGGCGCCCGCGATATCTTCATCGGCGTCAACGCGGTGGATTATTCCGGCTATCCCGATTGCCGCCCTGAATTCATCGAGTCGTTCGAGCGCATGGCCAATCTGGCAACCAAGGCCGGCGTGGAAGGCAACGGCTTCCGCATCCAGGCACCACTGCAGAACCTGAGCAAGGCGCAGATCGTCCAGGCTGGGGTGAAGCTCGGCGTGGATTATGGCCTCACGGTTTCCTGCTATCAGGCCGATGATGACGGCCGCGCCTGCGGCAAATGCGACAGCTGCCGCCTGCGTGCAGAAGGCTTCGCGGCGGCGGGTGTGAGCGATCCAACTCCTTATTTTTAATCTTTTTCAAAAAAGGTGTTGAATAGTCCTTAAAAATCAGTATTATACGCGCCACCACACAGCGGGTCGTTAGCTCAGTTGGTAGAGCAGTTGGCTTTTAACCAATTGGTCGTAGGTTCGAATCCCACACGACCCACCATATTTGGCGGTTTAGAAAATCCGGAAGGCCCACGAAAGTGAGGATTTCCGGGTTTTTTTTTTGCCTGCAATTCGGGCGTTCGATGTTTCAGTGCGGCCCTGCCTGACACAGGTCAGAATCATCTTTTGTATCAACGGGATATTCTGTAGCCTTGCGCAGCTTCAACGCTGTCCCGTGCCTGATGATACTCACTCTCCCGGCGGTACCCTCTAGCGGTCCGGAGCCGGGTGTATACTCGACTTTCGCGCGAATGCGCCTGCAGGTCTTGCGAACATGACGCAGATTTCCGAACGCCTTCTGGTTCAAGCTCACCTCGATGCCAAACAGCCCAAACCGCTGACGGCAGAGGAGGAGGCCTACTACCGTTCCGCCATCGCCGCCGAGCTCAAGGCTCAGGACGCGGTGCTCGTGGCTCACTTCTATTGCGATCCGGTGATTCAGGCTCTGGCCGAAGAAACCGGCGGCTGTGTTTCCGACTCCCTGGAAATGGCCCGCTTCGGTAATGCCCATCCGGCCAGGACCGTGGTGGTCGCCGGCGTGAAATTCATGGGCGAGACGGCAAAAATTCTCAACCCGGAAAAGCGCGTGCTGATGCCAACCCTGGAGGCGACCTGCTCGCTGGACCTGGGCTGCCCGGTCGACGAGTTCTCGGCATTCTGCGATCAGCATCCAGAGCGTACCGTAGTGGTTTACGCCAACACCTCGGCCGCAGTGAAAGCGCGGGCTGACTGGGTGGTGACTTCGAGCTGCGCACTGGAGATCGTCGAAAGCCTGATGGATAACGGCGAGACGATCATCTGGGGCCCGGACAAGCACCTGGGCACTTACATCCAGCGCAAGACCGGTGCAGACATGCTGCTTTGGGACGGCGCCTGTATCGTTCACGAAGAGTTCAAGTCCAAGCAGCTCGAGGACATGAAAGCGTTGTACCCGGATGCGGCGATTCTGGTCCATCCCGAGTCGCCGACTTCGGTGATCGAGCTGGCCGACGCCGTAGGTTCAACCAGTCAGTTGATCGCCGCCGCGCAAAGCTTGCCGAACAAGACGCTGATCGTCGCCACCGACCGGGGCATCTTCTACAAGATGCAGCAGCTGTGCCCGGACAAGGTCTTCATCGAAGCGCCAACGGCCGGTAATGGCGCGGCGTGCCGCAGTTGCGCGCACTGCCCATGGATGGCGATGAACACCCTTGAGCGCACGCTCAAGAGCTTGAAGGAAGGCACCAACGAGATCTTTGTCGATCCGGCGCTGATTCCCCAGGCGATCCGCCCGTTGAAGCGCATGCTGGACTTCACCCAGGCGGCACGGATGAAGCTGGCGGGTAACGCCTGATTTTCAGGCAACGCAAATCAAATGTGGGAGCGGGCTTGCTCGCGAAAGCGGTGTATCAGTCACCATTGAAATTGACTGATACGACGCCTTCGCGAGCAAGCCCGCTCCCACATTGGTATTCGGTGTCGGGAAATTATTTGCTCTTCTTCGGGATCCGCACCACGCGTGTATCCGAATAGATGTCATGCCAGGTGCGCTTCTGCTTGTCGAGCAATGACCATAAGAAACCCAGCCCGATACACAGCCATGACGCGATCGACACCATAAAGCGCAACAGCGCCTGCCACAGGCTGATGGCCGTGCCGTCGGTGTTCTGCACGCGAATGCCCCACACCTGCATGCCGAGTGTCTGCCCGCCATGGGTCCAGAACTTGGCGAAAAAGCCGAACAACACTAACAGCAGCACCGTGGAATAGAGTGGATCGCCATCGAGCTGGCCGGCATCGGTCATTGCCCGCAGACGTTCTTCGCCGACAATGGCGGCCTGGATCAGCTTGTAGATGAATCCGGTGACGATCAGCAGGGCGGTGCACAGCAGGAAGTCGTAGAACATTGCCGCCAGACGACGACCGAGAGCAACGGGAGGAAAGTCCCCTTGCGGCGTGAGCAGGTGTTTCGACATGGCAGCCTCGGGACGCGAATGGAAGCGCCATTTTACGGATTGGCGCGCACAAAAAAGCCCCTGATATCAATATCAGGGGCTTTTTCGTATCAGAAGATCAGGCTTCTGCTTGTACTTCGTCAGCCTGCATGCCTTTCTGGCCTTGCACAGCAACGAAAGTCACTTTCTGGCCTTCTTTCAGGCTTTTGAAGCCGTTGCCCTGAATGGCGCGGAAATGTACGAACAGATCCGGACCGCTTTCTGGAGTGATAAAACCAAAACCTTTCTCGTCGTTAAACCACTTGACGGTACCGCTCTGACGTGTGGACATTTCTTATTTCCTTTGACGCATAAATTGATGACAGCCCCTTTCACATGAAAGAGTACTGGAGCTGGTTGCAAGGAGTAAGAAGACGTCGAGCGGGATGTAGCTAACTTGTAGGCTACTGCCCAGGTCACGATTCCAAGCTGACCCATGCAAACACAGTGGACAAACTCTACGCCAACTACGGGAGAAAAAACAAGCCCCGCGAAGGCCCCGGTTTTACTGCCCTTCATGGCAGTTCGTCAGTTAACTAGTTGAGTCTTAGACGATTGCCTGGTTGTATTTTCAGCAAACGTTATAAGCAACGTTCATATCCGAAAAAGATGTTAAAAAACGCACTGTTTTATGGCGATTGCGTTACACATTAGTGCACGCATAACGCAATCGCGTTACTTATAGAAACAGTCGATCAACCACGATAGTAGCGTTGTGGAACAAATGGCATTTTGCTTACAAGCATTTGCACCTTTTTCCCACGGACGATGGCCCACACGGGCGTGTCTAGAGCAACGTAGGCGCTGTCGAGGTAACCCATTGCCAATGGCCCGCCCAAAGTCGGACCGAAGCCACCGCTGCAGACGCTACCGATGATCTCGCCGGCCTCGTTGACGATCTCTGCGCCTTCACGCACCGGGGTGCGTTCCTGGGGCAGCAGGCCAACGCGTTTGCGTGCGACACCGTTTTGTTGTTGCGCGAAGATTTGCTCTGCCCCCGGGAAACCGCCGGCCCGTGCGCCGTCGGCGCGGCGTGGCTTGGACATCGCCCAGAGCAGGCTGGCTTCAATGGGTGTGGTCTCGGTGTTCATGTCGTGGCCGTACAGGCACAGGCCGGCTTCCAGACGCAGCGAATCACGGGCGCCGAGGCCAATGGCCTGGACCTCTGGTTCGGCGAGCAGGGCGCGGGCGAGTTTTTCCGCTTCAGCGGCCGGTACCGAAATTTCGAAACCGTCTTCACCGGTGTAGCCCGAACGGCTGACAAAGCAGTCCACGCCCAGCAACGATACGCGGTTGAATTGCATGAAAGTCATCTTCGCCACATCCGGAGCAAGACGCGCCAGCACCGTGACGGCTGCCGGACCTTGCAGGGCGAGCAGGGCGCGCTCTTCGAACAGCGCCGTAATGGTGCACTGATCGCCGATGTGTTTTTGCAGGTGCGCGAGATCCTGATCCTTGCAAGCGGCGTTGACCACCAGGAACAGCTCGTCGTTGCCAAGGTTGGCAACCATCAGGTCATCGAGGATGCCGCCGCTTTCGTTGGTGAACATCGCATAACGCTGCATGCCCACCGGCAGGTCGATGATGTCCACCGGCACCAGGGTTTCCAGGGCTTTGGCAGCATTGGCGCCGGTCAGGCGAATCTGGCCCATGTGCGAGACGTCGAACAACCCGGCTTGCTCACGGGTGTGCTGGTGTTCTTTCATCACGCCCAGCGGGTATTGCACGGGCATGTCGTAGCCGGCGAACGGCACCATGCGCGCGCCAAGTTCGAGGTGCAGCGCGTGCAGCGGGGTTTTCGACAGTTGTTCTGTGGACATGCGGAACTCCTTGATTCAAACCAACCCTCTCCCGCAGGAAGAGGGGGCTAATTAGCATTCGATAATGTTGACTGCCAAACCGCCGCGGGCGGTTTCCTTGTATTTGCTTTTCATGTCGGCGCCGGTCTGGCGCATGGTGCGGATGACTTTGTCGAGGGAGACGAAATGCTGACCGTCGCCACGCATGGCCATGCGCACCGCGTTGATGGCTTTCACCGAACCCATCGCATTGCGCTCGATGCACGGCACCTGCACCAGGCCCCCAATCGGATCGCAGGTCAGGCCGAGGTTGTGTTCCATGCCGATTTCCGCAGCGTTCTCGACTTGCTGCACGCTGCCGCCGAGCACTTCGCACAGAGCGCCGGCGGCCATCGAACAGGCCACGCCGACTTCACCCTGACAACCGACTTCGGCGCCGGAGATCGAAGCGTTTTCCTTGTAAAGAATGCCGATGGCCGCAGCGGTCAGCAGAAAACGCACGACGCCGTCGTCATTCGCCCCGGGGATAAAGCGCATGTAGTAATGCAGCACCGCCGGAATGATCCCCGCCGCGCCATTGGTGGGCGCAGTGACCACGCGTCCGCCGTTGGCGTTTTCTTCGTTGACCGCCAGTGCATAAAGGTTGACCCAATCGAGCACCGACAGCGGATCGCGCAGGGCTGATTCGGGGTTCTTGCACAATTGCCGATGCAGCGCCGCCGCCCGGCGCTTGACCTTCAAACCGCCCGGCAAAATGCCTTCGTTACGACAGCCAGCGGCGACGCAGTCCTGCATCACTTGCCAGATCTTCAGCAGGCCGGCACGGGTCTCGGCTTCCGGACGCCAGGCGCTTTCGTTGGTCAGCATCACTTGGCTGATCGACAGCCCATAGGTGGCGCAATGACCGAGCAAATCCTTGGCACTTTTGAACGGGAAGGTCAGTGGCGTGGCGTCTTCGACGATGCGATCGGCACCGGCGGCATCTTCATCGACAACGAAACCACCGCCGACCGAATAGTACTCGCGACTGCGGATCTGAATCCCCGCCGCATCGAAGGCGCGAAAGATCATGCCGTTGGGGTGGTAGGCCAACGGTTTGCGGATCATCGCCAGGTGTTCTTTCTCGTTGAACGCAATGCTGTGTTCACCGAGCAGGTTCAGTCGTCCGTTGTCGCGAATTTCCTGCAGGCGGGCGGCGACGGTTTCGGTGTCGACGGTATCTGGATGTTCACCTTCGAGGCCGAGCAGCACGGCTTTGTCGCTGCCGTGGCCTTTGCCCGTCGCGCCGAGCGAACCGTACAGCTCGACCCGCACGCTGGCGGTGCTGGTCAACAGGTTTTCACGGCGCAAACCTTCGGCGAAACGCGCAGCCGCGCGCATCGGGCCGACGGTGTGGGAACTGGAGGGACCGATGCCAATCTTGAACAGGTCGAACACGCTTAACGACATGAGTGGTTCTCCGGTTTCTTGTTATAGGGATTGGCGCAGTTTGAGATCGGTGCAGATCCCTTGTGGGAGCGAGCCTGCTCGCGAAAGCGTCGGATCAGCCACCATTTACGCTGGCTGAAATGGCGCCTTCGCGAGCAGGCTCGCTCCCACAGGGGGATCTAGGGTGTTGCTGAAATCGGGGCCGATATTCAGCCCCTCATTCCATTAAGCATAGCTTTCGATCGACGGGCAGGCGCACACCAGGTTGCGGTCGCCGAAGACGTTGTCGACACGGCCGACCGGCGGCCAGTATTTGCCTTCGATCAGCGACGCGACCGGATACACCGCTTGCTCGCGGCTGTACGGGTGGGTCCATTCGCCAACCAGTTCCGCTGCGGTGTGCGGGGCGTTTTTCAGTGGGTTGTCTTCCTTGTCCAGCGTGCCGTTTTCGACTGCGCGGATTTCTTCGCGGATGCGGATCATGGCGTCGCAGAAGCGGTCCAGTTCTTCCTTGGATTCGCTTTCGGTCGGCTCGATCATCAATGTGCCGGCGACCGGGAACGACATGGTCGGGGCGTGGAAGCCGAAGTCGATCAGGCGCTTGGCGACGTCATCGACGCTGATGCCACTGCTGTCTTTCAACGGACGCAGATCGAGAATGCACTCGTGCGCCACCAGACCGTTGCTGCCGGTGTACAGCACTGGATAGTGCTCTTCCAGACGACGGGAAATGTAGTTGGCGTTGAGAATCGCCAGCTGCGAAGCGCGCTTCAAGCCAGCGCCACCCATCATGCGAATGTACATCCAGGTGATCGGCAGAATGCTCGCGCTGCCGAACGGTGCCGCGCAGACCGCGCCTTCCTTGCGTTCCATCTGGCCGTGGCCGGGCAGGAACGGGGTCAGGTGCGATTTGACGCCGATCGGGCCAACGCCCGGGCCGCCACCGCCGTGAGGGATGCAGAAGGTTTTGTGCAGGTTCAGGTGCGAAACGTCACCGCCGAACTTGCCCGGTGCGCAGAGGCCGACCATGGCGTTCATGTTGGCGCCGTCGATATACACCTGGCCGCCGTTGTCGTGAATGATCGCGCAGATCTCGCGGATGCCTTCTTCGAACACGCCGTGGGTCGACGGGTAGGTGATCATCAGCGCGGCGAGGTGCTCGCGGTGCTCGATGGCCTTGGCTCGCAGGTCTTCGATGTCGACGTTGCCACGGGCATCGCACGCGGTGACGACCACGCGCATACCGGCCATTTGCGCGGTGGCCGGGTTGGTGCCGTGGGCCGACGACGGGATCAGGCAGATGTCGCGGCGCTCGTCGCCACGGCTCTGGTGGTAGGCGCGGATTGCCAGGAGACCTGCGTACTCACCTTGCGAACCAGCGTTCGGTTGCAGCGAGATCGAGTCATAACCGGTGGCGGCGCAGAGCATCGCTTCCAGCTCATCGGTCAGTTGCTGGTAACCGGCGCTTTGTGCGGCCGGGGCGAACGGGTGCAGTGCACCGAATTCGGCCCAGGTCACCGGGATCATTTCGCTGGCGGCGTTGAGTTTCATGGTGCACGAGCCCAGCGGGATCATGGTGCGATCCAGCGCCAGGTCCTTGTCCGCCAGTTTGCGCAGGTAGCGCATCAGCTCGGTTTCCGAGTGATAACGGTTGAACACCGGGTGGCTGAGGATCGGCGACTGGCGCACCAGCGCAGCAGGGATGGTGCTCTGCACCGAGGCGGCCAGCGCAGCGAAGTCCGGCAGGGTCTTGCCGTCGGCGAACAGGCCCCACAGGGTTTCGATGTCAGTTTGAGTAGTGGTTTCATCGACCGACAGGCCCAGACGTTCAGCGTCGATGACGCGCAGGTTGATCTGCGCAGCGTGCGCCTTGTCGTGCAGCGCGGCGGTGTGTGCGCCGGTGGCGACGGTCAGGGTGTCGAAGAAACTGGTTTGCTCGACTTGAGCGCCCAGCGCGGTCAGGCCCTTGGCCAGAATCGCGGTCAGGTGATGCACGCGGTTGGCGATCTGGGTCAGACCTTTCGGACCGTGGTAGACGGCGTACATGCTGGCAATGTTGGCCAGCAGCACTTGGGCGGTGCAGATGTTCGACGTGGCCTTTTCGCGGCGGATGTGTTGCTCGCGGGTCTGCATCGCCAGACGCAGCGCCGGTTTGCCGAAACGGTCAACCGACACGCCGACCAGACGGCCCGGCATGTCACGCTTGAATGCATCTTTGGTGGAGAAATAAGCGGCGTGCGGGCCACCAAAGCCCAGCGGTACGCCGAAGCGTTGCGCCGAACCAATCGCTACGTCGGCGCCGAATTCGCCCGGTGCGGTCAGCAGCGTCAGGGCCAGCAGGTCAGCGGCCACCGCCACCAGTGCGTTGGCGGCGTGGAAGCGCTCGGTCAGCTCGCGATAGTCGAACACATCACCGTTGCTCGCCGGGTATTGCAGCAGCGCGCCGAAGAATGGCGTGACGTCAGTCAGTTCGCGCTCATCGCCCACGACCACGTCAATACCGAGCGGCTCTGCACGAGTGCGCAGGACGTCGAGGGTCTGCGGATGGCTGTGGATCGAGGCGAAGAACTGGTGGCTGCCCTTGTTCTTGCTCAGGCGTTTGCAGAAGGTCATGGCTTCGGCAGCGGCGGTGGCTTCGTCAAGCAGGGAGGCGTTGGCGATCGGCAGGCCGGTGAGGTCGCTGATCAGGGTCTGGAAGTTCAGCAGCGCTTCGAGACGGCCCTGGGAAATTTCTGGCTGGTACGGAGTGTAAGCGGTGTACCAGGCCGGATTTTCCAGCAGGTTGCGCAGGATCGGCGACGGCGTGTGGCAGTTGTAGTAGCCCTGGCCGATGTAGGTCTTGAATAACTGATTCTTGCCGGCGATGGCTTTGATCATCGCCAGGGCGTCGGCTTCGCTGAGGCCGTCGTCCATGCCGAGCACGCTGGTGCCCTTGATACTTTCCGGGATGACGCTGGCGCTCAGGGCTTCGAGCGAGTCGAAACCGAGGCTGTTGAGCATGGCTTGCTCGTCACCGGCGCGCGGGCCGATGTGACGGGCGATGAATTCGTTGGCGGTGCCGAGATTGATGGCGGTCATGGCGTAATTCCTCAGGCTTCGGCTTGGGCTTTGATCAGACGGTCGTAAGCATCCTGATCGAGCAGTTTGCCGACAGCGGCGGCGTCGCTTGGCTGAAAGCGGAAGAACCAGCCTTCGCCCAGCGGATCTTCGTTGACCAGCTCAGGAGCGTCTTGCAGTGCCGGGTTGACTTCCAGCACGTCGCCATCGAGCGGCATGTACACGCCGCTGGCGGCTTTCACCGATTCCACGGTGGCGGCTTCAGCGCCTTTTTCGTAAGCCTGCAGCTCAGGCAGTTGCACGAACACCACGTCGCCCAGGGCGTTCTGCGCGAAAGCGGTGATGCCGACAGTGACACTGCCGTCGGCTTCGGTGCGCAGCCATTCGTGATCTTCAGTAAAACGCAACTCGCTCATGGAAACTCCTCAGGGGCCAGACTCGTCTGGTGGGCGCGGTGGAAAGCTTGGGGCGTGGAAGCCCTTTTTAGATGAAGAGTCAGGTAGCAAGAATGCGGCCAAGGTTGATTTAGCTATATAAATCAATGGCTTGCTTGGTTTTGACGTTTATTGGGATGTCGCTGTTGTAGCGAAATCGCTACAGCTTGGGGCGAGGAGAAAAGCTGAACGGGATCAAAGCGTTGCGCAGCGCAGGTCATAGGCGGGTGTAGCGATATCGTTCCGCTGTAGCGCTTTCGGTACAGGTAGGGGTCGTTTTTAGACGGGCAATATCATTCCTGAATTGAAAACCCGGACTGCAGGAGCTGCCGAAGGCTGCGATCTTTTGATCTTGATCTCTAAAAACAAAATCAAAAGATCGCAGCCTTCGGCAGCTCCTACAGGGATATCGATGATGATCTCAAGGTTTATTGGGAATGCCGTACTTGCGCAATCGGTGGGCGATGGCAGTGTGCGAGGTTTGCAGGCGGCTCGCCAATTGCCGGGTCGAGGGGTAGCTGACGTAGAGCTTTTCCAGCAGTTCTCTCTCGAACGATTCGACCGCTTGTTCGAGGCTGTCGACGTCGGTATCGGCCTGGCGCGCCATCGAAGTGCCGGCGATGTCGAGGTCGCCGATATCGACCAGGCTGCTCTCGCAAATCGCCGCTGCGCGGAAAATCACGTTCTGCAATTGCCGCACGTTGCCCGGCCAGCGATTGCCGAGCAGCGCGGGGTAAGTTCCCGGCGCGAGGCGGCAGACCGGGCGCTGGATCTGCGCACAGGCCTGCTGCATGAAGTAGCGCGCCAGCAACAGAATGTCCTGACCGCGTTCGCGCAGCGGCGGCACTTCGACGTTGAGCACGTTGAGGCGATAGAACAGGTCTTCGCGGAACAGGCCTTCGCTGACCATTTTTTCCAGGTCGCGGTGGGTCGCGCTGAGGATGCGCACGTTGACCTTCACTTCACGATCACCACCGACGCGGCGGAAGCTGCCGTCGTTGAGAAAACGCAGAAGTTTGGCCTGCAAGTACGGCGACATCTCGCCGATTTCATCGAGAAACACCGTGCCCTGGTTGGCCAGTTCCATCAGCCCCGGCTTACCGCCACGCGCCGCGCCAGTGAAGGCGCCGGGGGCGTAGCCGAACAGTTCGCTTTCGGCGAGGTTTTCCGGTAGCGCCGCGCAGTTCAACGCCAGAAAAGGAGCGCTGTGCCGCGCACTGATCGCATGGCAGGCACGGGCCACCAGTTCTTTACCGGTACCGGTTTCGCCCTGAATCAACAACGGTGCATCAAGGGCGGCGACCCGTTGCGCACGGGCTTTGAGCGTGCGGATCGCCGGAGACTCGCCGAGCAGCGCGTCGAAGCCTTCGGCGTGATCGTGATGCAGTGCCGAGAGCTGCTCGCCGATGCGGTTCGGTTGATAGAGGGTCAGCAGGGCGCCGGCGTCGGTGATCGGCGTGGCGTCGAGCAACAGTGTCTGGCCGTTGACGGTGATCTCGCGCAGCGGCAGGCGAAAGCCGTTTTCCAGCAGGGTGTCGAGCAGACCGGGATCGTTGAACAGCGCCGAGACACTTTCGCCGGCCGGTTCGCGACCGTACAGGGCAATCAACGCCGGGTTGGCCAGCAGCACCTTGCCGGCGCTGTCGAGGGCCAGCACCGGGTCGGTCATCGCCGCGAGCAGGGCATCAAGCTGCAAGTGCCTGCGCTGGCCGGGCAGGATATCGACCACGGTCACCGCTTCCACGCCGAGTACGCGAAACAGCGCATCCTTGAGTTCTTCGAGTACTTGCGGGCTGAGGGTCGGCGCGTCGATGTAGACGTTCGGCGGGATCATCTCCACCGCATCCAGATTGAGATTGCGCCCACCGAGGATAGCCAGGACTTCCTGGGTGATGCCGACGCGGTCGATGAAGCTGACGTGGATACGCATGGGGCGGTTCAGTGATCTGCAGAGCGGAGGGGGGCAAGTATGCCTTGGGGCGGGCTAATGATGAAATCTGCGCCGACTTTCGTCACAACACAGACCCGGTGGGAGCGAGCCTGCTCGCGAAAGCGGTGTGTCAGACAAGGCGATATTGCCTGATAGAAGGCTTTCGCGAGCAGGCTCGCTCCCACAGGGGGAATGTGGTGAATTCCGGTTATTCGAAATGCTCTGGATTGACCGGATCCCCGGACTGCATATTCAACTTCTGCCGAATATCTTCAAACATCAGGTCGTAATGCTTGTGCACCGAGCCGATCTGGCTGTGGGTCTTGGGGATGCCGTATTTCTCGGCGATCCGGGTGACGTCGCGGGCAAAGTTGTAGGCTTCTTCCTTGGGCAGGAAAAACATCTCCTTCACGTCCTTGCCTTGCATGCTGCCGTGCAGGGTGAACTGAATCCCTTTGCCTTTCTGCGGGTCGGTGAACACTTCATAGTCGAGGCAGACGTTGTAATTGACGTCATCGTCGGTCAACGCGTGCCGCTCGATATGCAGATGACCGGGTTCGAATTGGGCCATTGAGCTACTCCTTTCAAGGCATGGGCGCGGGGCAGGCATTGAGTCTGCCCCGGCATTTATTGTTATCGGTAGCTGATCCCCGGCTTCGCCGTGCTGACCCGCGTACCGGCGGTGCCCTGGACGATGGCTTCGATATCGGCCAGCGAACCGATCACCGCGACCTTGCCAGTATGGCGCGCGAATTCACAGGCTGCCTGCACCTTCGGTCCCATGGAACCGGCGGCGAACCCGAGGCGTTCGAGCTCGTCCGGGTGGGCTTCGGCGATGGCTTTCTGCGTCGGCTTGCCGTAGTCGATGAACGCCGCGTTGACGTCGGTGGCGATCACCAGCAGGTCGGCTTCCAGTTGCTCGGCGAGCAACGACGAACACAGGTCCTTGTCGATCACCGCCTCAATGCCTTTGAGGTTGCGCTGCTCGTCGTACATGGTCGGAATCCCGCCACCACCAGCGCAGATCACGATGCTGCCCTTGTCCAGCAGCCACTTGATCGGGCGGATTTCGAAGATGCGTTTCGGCCGTGGACTGGCGACGACGCGGCGGAATTTGTCGCCATCGGCAGCAATTGCCCAGCCTTTCTCGGCGGCGAGTTTTTCCGCTTCGGCTTTCTCGTAAACCGGGCCGATCGGCTTGGTCGGGTTCTTGAAGGCCGGGTCGTTGGCGTCGACTTCGACTTGGGTCAGGAGGGTGGCGAACGGCACTTCGAAGTCGAGCAGATTGCCCAGTTCCTGTTCGATGATGTAGCCGATCATGCCTTCGGTTTCGGCGCCGAGCACGTCCAGCGGGTATGGGGTGACGGAGGTGTACGCCGCCGCTTGCAGCGACAGCAGGCCGACTTGCGGGCCATTGCCGTGGGCGATGACCAGTTGGTTGCCGGGGTGGATCTTGGCGATTTGCTCGGTGGCGATGCGGATGTTGGCGCGCTGATTGTCAGCGGTCATTGGCTCACCACGGCGGAGCAGGGCGTTACCGCCCAAGGCTACGACGATACGCATGGTGCATGTCCTTCTGTGCAGAGGAATGGCAAACGATTCGATCCCCTGTCGGAACCGGAATCCCTGTGGGAGCGAGCCTGCTCGCGAATGCGGTATGTCATTCAACAGTGATGTCGTCTGATTAGACGCTTTCGCGAGCAGGCTCGCTCCCACATCGGGTTTCCGGTTCCTTCAGTGAGAGCGCTGGGGCGTCAGAGATCAGCCAGGGTCGAGACCAGAATCGCCTTGATCGTGTGCATGCGGTTTTCCGCTTGCTCGAAGGCGATGCAGGCTGGCGACTCGAACACGTCGTCGGTCACTTCGATGCCGTTTTTCAGATGCGGATACTGCTCGGCGATCTGTTTGCCGACCTTGGTGTCGCTGTTGTGAAAGGCCGGCAGGCAGTGCATGAACTTGGTGCGCGGGTTGCCGGAGGCTTTCATCAGCTCGGCGTTGACCTGATACGGCAGCAGTTGCTGGATACGCTCGGCCCAGGCTTCCACCGGTTCGCCCATCGACACCCAGACATCGGTGTGAATGAAGTCGACGCCTTTGACCGCTTCTTTCGGATCTTCGGTGAGGGTGATGCGCGCGCCACTTTCCTCGCCGTATTTTTTGCAACGCGCCACCAGATCGTCCAGCGGCCACAGGGCTTTCGGTGCGCAGATGCGCACGTCCATGCCGAGCTTGGCGCCGATCAGCAGCAGCGAGTTGCCCATGTTGTTGCGCGCATCGCCCAAGTAGGCGTAGCTGATTTCATGGATCGGCTTGTCGGCGTGTTCGCGCATGGTCAGAACGTCGGCGATCATCTGAGTCGGGTGATATTCATCGGTCAGGCCGTTGAACACCGGCACACCGGCAAACTTGGCCAGCTCTTCGACGATTTCCTGTTTGAAGCCACGGTACTCGATGGCGTCGTACATGCGCCCGAGCACGCGGGCGGTGTCCTTCATGCTTTCCTTGTGGCCGATTTGCGAAGAGTTCGGGTCGATGTAAGTGACGTTGGCGCCTTGGTCATAGGCCGCCACTTCGAACGCGCAACGGGTACGGGTCGAAGTTTTCTCGAAAATCAGGGCGATGTTGTTGCCCTTCAGGTGTTGTTGCTCGGTGCCGGTGTATTTCGCGCGTTTCAGATCGCGGGACAGGTCGAGCAGGTAACGCAGCTCACGTGGGGTGTGGTGTTCCAGGCTCAGCAGGTTACGGTTGTGGATGTTAAACGCCATGATGATTCTCCTTGGATTCGGTAATCGGCCCGGCCGCTACGGGATAAGTGCGGCCGGGGAGACGGTCGTTTAGTAATCGATCGGGTCGCGGATGATCGGGCAGGTCATGCAGTGGCCGCCGCCACGGCCGCGACCAAGTTCGCCAGCGCTGATGGTGATGACCTCCACGCCAGCCTTGCGCAGCAGGGTGTTGGTGTAGGTGTTGCGGTCGTAGCCGATGACCACGCCGGGCTCCATCGCCACCACGTTGTTGCCGTCGTCCCATTGCTCGCGTTCGGCGGCGAAGCTGTTGCCGCCGGTCTCCACCACGCGCAGTTTCGGCAGATTCAGCGCAGCGGCGACGGTGTCGAGGAAGCTGCCTTCTTCGCGGCGGATGTCGATGCCGCCCTGTTTGCTTTCATCAGGGCGCAGGGTGAAGGCGACGATCTGGTTGACGACTTCCGGAAAGATCGTCACCAGGTCGCGGTCGCAGAAGCTGAACACGGTGTCCAGGTGCATTGCCGCGCGGGATTTTGGCAGGCCGGCGACGATGACTTTTTCCACCGCTTTGTTGTTGAACAGGTTCAGCGCCAGTTGGCCGATGGCCTGGCGCGATGAGCGCTCGCCCATGCCGATCAGCACCACGCCATTGCCGATCGGCATGACGTCGCCGCCCTCAAGGGTGGAGTTGCCGTGATCCTTGTCCGGGTCGCCGTACCAGATCTCGAAGTCGGCGTTGGTGAATTGCGGATGGAATTTGTAGATGGCGGTGGTCAGCAGGGTTTCCTGACGGCGCGCCGGCCAGTACATCGGGTTCAGCGTCACGCCACCGTAGATCCAGCAGGTGGTGTCACGGGTGAACTGGGTGTTGGGCAGCGGCGGCAGGATGAAGCTGGAGTGGCCGAGGAAGTCGCGGAACATCTGGATGGTCTTGCCACCGAAGCTGTCCGGCAGATCATCGGCCGAGACGCCGCCAATCAGGAATTCGGCGATGTGCCGTGGCTCGAGGCTTTTCAGCCAGGATTTCACTTCGCTGATCAGGCCCAGGCCCACCGAATCGGCAGTGACTTTGCGTTCGAGGATCCAGTCCAGCGCTTCGGGGATGGCGACAATGTCGGTCAGCAGGTTGTGCATTTCCACCACGTCGATGCCGCGCTCGCGCATCTTGGTGACGAAGTCGAAATGATCGCGCTTGGCCTGCGCCACCCACAGCACGTCATCGAACAGCAGTTCATCGCAGTTGTTCGGGGTCAGCCGCTGATGGGCCAGACCTGGGGAGCAAACCATGACTTTACGCAGTTTCCCGGCTTCGGAGTGGACGCCGTACTTCACTTTTTCCGTGGTCATTTCTGTGTTCCTCCAGATGACAATTCAATCAGGGGTTACAGCGTCAGGAAGCCATCGTAGAGACCGTAGGCCGCCACCATGGCGCCCACGACCACTGCGGCGAAAATCAGCTTCTCGACGTTGGTGAAAACCGGTTGTCTGAGTTCCAGCTTGGCCTTGGCGAACAGGATTGCGCCGGGCGCGTAGAGCAGGGCCGACAGCAGCAGGTACTTGACCCCGCCGGCGTACAACAACCACACCGCATAGATCAGGGCGATACCGCCGATGATCAGATCCTTGCGCCGCTCGGCGGCAAAGCCTTCGTAGCTCTCGCCGCGCACCGCCAGCAGCAGGGCATAGGCCGCCGACCACAGGTACGGCACCAGAATCATCGAGGTGGCGAGGTAGATCAGCGACAGGTAAGTGCTGGCCGAGAACAGCGTGATGATCAGGAACACCTGCACCATGGCGTTGGTCAGCCACAGGGCGTTGACCGGCACATGGTTGGCGTTTTCCTTGCGCAGGAACTCCGGCATGGTGTGGTCTTTGGCGGCGGCGAACATGATCTCCGCACACAGCAGCACCCACGACAGCAGCGCGCCGAGCAAGGAGATGATCAGACCGACGCTGATCAGCACCGCCCCCCAGTGACCGACCACATGCTCAAGCACGGCGGCCATCGACGGGTTCTGCAGTTTTGCCAGTTCCGGCTGGGTCATGATGCCCAGCGACAGCACGTTGACCAGCACCAGAAACAGCAGCACGGTGATGAAGCCGATCACGGTGGCCTTGCCGACGTCCGAGCGTTTCTCGGCGCGGGCGGAGAAGATGCTTGCGCCTTCGATGCCGATGAACACCCAGACGGTGACCAGCATCATGTTGCGCACCTGGTTCATCACGCTGCCCAGGTCAGGGTTTTTCACGCCCCAGATGTCGGCGGTGAAGATGTCCAGTCTGAACGCGAAGACTGCGATCAACACGAACAGCAGCAGCGGCACGACCTTGGCGATGGTGGTCACCAGGTTGATGAACGCCGCTTCCTTGATCCCGCGCAACACCAGGAAATGCACGCCCCACAGCAGCAAGGACGCACCGATCACCGCCGCCGGGGTATTGCCTTCGCCGAAAATCGGAAAGAAATAGCCGAGGGTGCTGAACAGCAGAACGAAGTAGCCGACGTTGCCCAGCCAGGCGCTGATCCAGTAGCCCCAGGCCGAGGAGAAACCCATGTAGTCGCCGAACCCGGCCTTGGCGTAGGCGTAGACACCACCGTCCAGGTCAGGCTTGCGATTGGCGAGGGTCTGAAAGACGAAAGCGAGGGTGAGCATGCCGACTGCGGTGATGGCCCAGCCGATCAGCACTGCACCGACGTCGGCGCTGGCGGCCATGTTTTGTGGCAACGAAAATATCCCGCCGCCAATCATTGAACCGACTACCAGTGCAACCAGTGCACCGAGTCTTAGTTTTCCGGGCGCTTCAGACATTTGCATGACTCCATTGCAGGAAAGGAGAGCTCACAGCCTAGTACTGTTGTCTGTTCGAACAGCTGACATGGATCAGTGCATGGTCACATTCCATTGTTAATGAATGACTTATCCACCCGTTGCGGGCATAAAGCTGCGGTCTGAAAGGCCCGAGCCAGAGGCGTTTCGCTAACGCAATTGGGAATAGCTATTAATGCTTTCGAACTATGACGCTAGTTGCTTTTCCGCGTTTGGCAAATGTCCGTCATCTGTTTTCACTGCGGAATTGATTAATCAGGAACAGCGCACAAAACCGTCTTAAACGTGCTAAGCGTTATCGTAGTCGGCTATATATAACGGTGCGAGATTCGGCATTACCTGATAAACGTCATCTACCCTTAGGCTTTTAGTCAGCTGTTGTTACAAATAAATAACAACGGCTCGTTCAAGGAGATCTGCATGTCGCAACCGACGCAAAAGCTGCGCCTTGGTGCGTTGATCGCCCTGGTGGTGGGGTCGATGATCGGCGGGGGAATTTTCTCGTTGCCGCAGAACATGGCGGAGCGCGCCGATGCCGGGGCGATTCTGATCGGTTGGGGCATCACCGCGATCGGCATGCTGACCCTGGCCTTTGTCTTTCAGACCCTGGCCAACCGCAAGCCGGAGCTGGACTCCGGCGTCTACGCCTACGCCAAGGCCGGGTTCGGTGATTACATGGGTTTCTCCTCGGCCTGGGGTTACTGGATCAGCGCCTGGCTGGGCAACGTCGGCTATTTCGTCTTGCTGTTCAGCACCCTCGGCTATTTCTTTCCGGTGTTTGGCCAGGGCAACACGCCGATCGCCATCGGCTGCGCCTCGGTACTGTTGTGGGCGGTGCATTTTCTGGTGATGCGCGGGATCAAGGAGGCGGCGCTGATCAACCAGCTGACCACCGTGGCCAAGGTCGTGCCGTTGATCATGTTCATCGTCATCGCTGCGGTGGCGTTCAAGGCTGACATCTTCACCCGCGACATCTGGGGCCGCAGCAACCCGAACTTCGGCGGGGTGATGGATCAGGTGCGCAACATGATGCTGGTCACCGTGTTCGTGTTCATCGGCATCGAAGGCGCCAGCGTCTACTCCGCCCGCGCGGAGAAACGCAGCGACGTCGGCCGCGCCACGGTAATCGGTTTTCTCGGTGTGCTGGCGCTGCTGGTGCTGGTCAACGTGCTGTCGCTGGGGATCATGAGTCAGCCAGAGCTGGCCAATTTGCAGAACCCCTCACTGGCAGCGGTGCTGGAGCACATCGTCGGGCCGTGGGGCGCGTTGCTGATCAGCATCGGGCTGGCGATTTCGCTGTTGGGCGCGCTGCTGTCCTGGGCCTTGCTTTGCGCGGAGATCCTTTTCGCCACGGCCAAGGACAAGACCATGCCGGCGTTCCTCAAGAAGGAAAACAAGAACCATGTGCCGGTCAATGCGCTGTGGCTGACCAACGCGATGATTCAGATTTTCCTGCTGATCACACTGTTTTCGGCGGGGACTTACACCAGCCTGATTTACCTGGCCTCGTCGATGATCCTGGTGCCGTATTTGTGGTCGGCGGCCTACGCGGTGCTGCTCAGCGGGCGCGGCGAAACCTACGAACACGCCTCGGCCGAGCGCACCAAGGATCTGCTGATCGGCGCCATCGCCCTGGTTTATGCGGTGTGGCTGTTGTATGCCGGGGGAGTGAAATATCTGCTGCTGTCGGCGCTGCTGTATGCGCCGGGGGTGATTCTGTTTGCCAAGGCCAAGCATGAACAGGGCCAGCCGGTTTTTACCACGGTGGAGAAGGGGATTTTTGCCTGCGTGGTGATTGGGGCGGGGCTGGCGGCGTATGGGTTGTATAGCGGGGTGTTGAGTTTGTAGGCGGGTTTGCTTCGGCAGGTCAGGCCCCTTCGCGAGCAGGCTCGCTCCCACAGGACTACGCGAATCCAAGTGGGAGCGAGCCTGCTCGCGAAGGCGGCCTCAAAATCACCACTGCGCCTGATGCGACCCCAACTCGGCGGCCGGCAAATCCCACCGCACCGCCGTCCCGCTGATCTGCACCGGCACGCGCAACCTCCGCGCCGGGCCCCACGCGGTGTTTTCAATCGCCGGATCCTGATCCAGCGCATCTTCAGCCCGCAGCGGATCAAGCATCCCCGGCCCATGCTCGATCAACAGCTTCGCCGTACGTGCCAGCGACAACCGCGCCGATCCACCTGGGCCATTGGCCAAACGCTCCGTCAGCAACTTGATCGCACTCGCCGCCAGCAGATACCCGGTCGCATGATCGAGCGCCTGGACCGGCAGTGGCGTCGGTTTATCGCTGTGTTTCCAATGCTGTCCGGCCTCGGCGATGCCGCTGCTCATCTGCACCAGGCTGTCGAAGCCTCGGCGGTTCTGCCAGGGGCCGCTCCAGCCGTAGGCGTTGAGGCTGACGTCGATCAGGGCCGGTGCCAGTTGCCGACGGCGTTCAACACCAAAGCCGAGGTGCTCCAGAGCGTCGGCACGATAGCCGTGCAGCAGGATGTCGGCGTCTTGCAATAAACCTTCGAACACTGCGCGATCCGCCGGAGTCTGCAGGTCCAGCCGCGCGCAATGTTTGCCGACGGTCATTTCCGGAACCACGCCGGGTTCGTTCCAGCTCGGCGGATCGATGCGCAGCACGTTCGCGCCCAGCCCGGCGAGAAAGCGGCTGGCGGTGGGACCGGCGAGGACGCGGGTCAGGTCGAGCACCTTGATCCCTGCCAGAGGCCGTGCGATCGAGCCTTGCCATGTGCTGCGGTTCTCGTCCGTCTGCTCAATGAATTGCACCAGCGGTTCGGCATTCACTGCCTGCCCTTGCGGGTGCTGCTGCCACTGCGCCCAACTGCGCATCTCGGCGGCGCAGCCCTTGGCGTCGACCACCGCCTGTTCAAGATCCGTGCTGGCCCACTGTGCGACTTTCGCCGCCATTGCGGCACGATCGGCGCAGGCGCCGAGCACGCGTTCAGCGGCGGCGCGGTGGTGCGGGGCGTTGGTGTGCAGACGGATCCAGCCGTCCCGAGTCGCATAGTCGCCGGCGATCGCGTCCCACAAGGGCGGCACCTGCCAGCCGATCGGGCGAAGCGAGGTGGAGAACCAGAACGAGGCCAGACGGCGGTCGACTGCAACCGCAGGCAAGTGCCCGGTTTGCTGATGGAGCAATTCGCTGACCGCTTGCCCGGCAGCGGCGATGCTGGCGCAGGCCAGTTCGGTGACCGCGAACGCCGACGTCAGGGCGCCGTCACTGGTGAAGGGGATCGGCGTGCGCGGCAGGCCGAGTGCGGTTTGGATGGACGTGAGCAGATCAGTCATCGAAGGCCCTCCGGAACGAGAGGGCGATGATAGTGCAAAAGAATCGCGATTTAGATGAAACCAGGATGTGAACCCATTTCCCCTGTGGGAGCGAGCCTGCTCGCGAAGAGGTCGTCATATCCAACATCTGTGTTGACTGACACGACGCCTTCGCGAGCAGGCTCGCTCCCACAGGGATTTATGCTGGATTGTTAGACGCGGAACTGATCCATCAATTTCATCTGCTGGCTCGCCAGGCTGTTGAGCTGGCTGCTGATTGCCGCCGATTCCGTGGCTTGTTCGGTCAGGGTTTCGGTCACGGTGCGAATTGCCGAGACGTTGCGGTTGACCTCTTCGGCCACTGCGCTCTGCTCTTCGGCGGCGCTGGCGATCTGCAGGTTCATGTCGCTGATCACCGTCACCGCGTCGCTGATCTTGCCCAGTGCATCAACGGCCTGACGAATCTGCCCGGCGTTGTTGTGCGCCTGGGTCTGGCTTGAGTGCATGGTCGCGACCACGCCACGGGTGCCGGTCTGGATGCGCTCGATGACGATGCGGATTTCTTCCACCGAGTCCTGCGTGCGCTTGGCCAGGTTGCGCACTTCATCGGCGACCACTGCAAAACCGCGACCGCTTTCGCCGGCGCGGGCGGCTTCGATGGCGGCGTTGAGGGCCAGCAGGTTGGTCTGTTCGGCGATGCTGCGAATCACTTCCAGCACCGAGCCGATCTGCTCGCTGTTGACCGCCAGTGCTTCGACTTCGGTCACCGCTTTGCTGACTTCATCGGCCAGTTGATTGATGTCGCGGGTGCTGCGCTCAATGATCGCCATGCCGTCCTTCGCCGACTGGTCGGCCCCCTTGGCCGCATTGGCCGCGTTCGAGGCACTGTTGGCAACGTCGTGGGCGGTGGCGCTCATTTCGTTGGACGCTGTGGCGACCTGATCGATTTCGCGGAACTGCACCTGCATGCCTTCGCTGGTCTGGCGGGCGATTTCCGACGATTGATCGGCCGTACCGCGCGCTTCGGTGATGCTTTGTTTGATCTGCGCGATGGTCGGCTGAAGCTTGTCGAGGAAGCGGTTGAACCAGTTCACCAGTTCGCCCAGTTCGTCTTTCTTGCTGTAGTTCAGGCGCTGGGTCAGATCACCTTCGCCGCTGGCGATGTTTTTCAGCATGTCGGCGACGCTGTTGATCGGACGGGTGACACCGGAGGCGGTGAGCCAGATCAGCAGCAGGCCGACCAGACCGGCCACGCCCGCCACCAGCAGGGCAGTGATCACGCCGGTTTGTTGTGCGTCATCCAGTACTGCTTGCAGCTTCACCGAGTCGGCCAGCAGCACGTGCTCGGGCAGGTCGATGACCACGCCCCAGGCGCGCGAATTGCCGATCGGATCAACCGGGTAAACCGCACGAATCAAATCGCCCTGTTCGAGGATTTTTGCCGTACCGCTGCCGACCAGTTGCAATACATCCTTGCCATCGGCGCCGAGGGTGTCGCTGATTTTTTTGCCGACCCGCGTCGCGTCAGCACTGTCGGCCGCCAGTACGCCGCTGCCGGAGACGATCAGCATATGCCCGGCGTTGTTGAACAGGCTGCGTTGCGAGTCGACGGCGGCGGCTTGCAGGGCGTCGAGGGCGATGTCGACACCGACCACGCCGATTGCTTTGCCGTCGACCATCACTGGCACGGAAATGGTCGTCATGAGCATTTCCTTGCCACCGACGGTGTCGGCATACGGGTCGAGCAGACAGGTGCGCTTGTTGTCGCGAGGGCAGGTGTACCAACTGTTGTACGGCGTGCCGCTGACGCTGAGGGTGGTCTTGGTCAAGTCGTCCTCGACCATGATCGTATTCAGCGCGGCGCCGGCGGCACGGCTCCAGTACGAGGCGAAGCGCCCGGTTTCGTTGGATTGCCGCGCGGCGTCGTTGGCGAATTCGCTGTCCTTGCCGTCGAGGCCGTTGGGTTCGAAGGCCAGCCAGATACCGAGGACTTTATCGTTGCGCTCGAAGGCGGTTTTCAGGCTCTGGTTCAACTCCTCACGAACAGCGCCGGCTTCAAGCGAACGCTTGGCCGCCATCGTCCGCAGATCCTTGATCTGGTCGGCGAGGGCGGTGACCACCAGCAGGCTTTCGCCAAAGGTTTTCTGCACCCGCACCGCTTGTTCGGCGGCCTTGGCCTGCAGCAGGTTCTGCACGCTGGCGGTGAGCAACTGGTTGCTGGATTGACTGACCAGCTCGTCGTTCTGGTTGGTCTGGTAGATGTTCATGCTGACAATCAGCACCACCACTCCGAGCAGGCACAGGCCGGAGAGCAGGACGATTTTCAGGCGAATGGAAAGAGAGTCGAACATGGGGCGATCTCGCGAATGGAATAAACAGGTGGCTGGGACGGGAGCCCGGTTTGCCAAATCCATTCAGCGCCATTCCATCCTCATCGGCGTCGAGCGAAACGGCATGAGGCGCTTGCCGACGGACGGTCGCCGCTAAACGTTTGCGCAGGAGAAAGTGCCGAAACGGCTTTAATTACAGGAATGTTTCGCGACTGTGACGGGCGTCTCCGGGCGCGACCAGATCCACAGATTGCCCAGGCCCATGCCGACAATCGCCAGATAGATCGGCCAGCCATGATCGAGCATCATCAGCATCAAAGTGGCGCACAGCAGCATGCTGACGGTGGCGCTGACCTTGGCCTTGCGCGCGATGATCCTGCCGTTGCGCCAGTTACTGAGGATCGGCCCGAACAGACGGTGATTTTCCAGCCACGCACTCAAGCGCGGCGAACTGCGGGTCGCGGCCCACGCGGCAAGGAGGATGAACTCGGTGGTCGGCAGACCGGGCACGACGATGGCGATCAGGCCAATGCCGAGGCTGACGTAGGCCAGCAGACCGAACAGCAGACGGGCGAGTTTTGATGGGGCGGGTGCGGGCATGGGCTCAGCGGCGGCTTCTGAAGCGGAACGGAGATCTTACAGACTTACGCGAACCCCTGTAGGAGCTGCCGAAGGCTGCGATCTTTTGATCTTTAAAGCAACATCAAAAGATCGCAGCCTTCGGCAGCTCCTACACAGGGGTATTCGTGGCGCTCAGGCCACTGCGGCTTCGACCGCATAAGCCCGTTCCAGCAGCACGGTGAAGCGGTTGAACGCATCCAGTGCGCCTTGCTCCACTTCTGCTTCTTCCTCTGCCGTGAACGGCAGCGCATCGAGGGTGCGCACAAAGCTTTTCCAACCCTCGGCGCGGCCACCTTGCGGTTCAGCCAAATGCCGCGCGCCAAAGGTTTCGCTCAACTCCAGCGCCACCGCGCGCTTGATCAGGAACGCCGCACCGAGCTTCGAACCCTCCGACACAAAGATCCAGCCCAGCGCTCGCGCCTTGCTCGGGTTTTTCAGTGCGCCGGCCACCGGCGCCGGGACTGCGGTGTCGAGGTCGGCGAGGTCGGCCTTGGCCGCTTCGGCGCGGCAACGGGCCGGCAGATCCGGGACGATCGCGGTCAGTTCGGCATCGTTGTACAGCTCGACCAGTTCCGCCTGGAACAGGTATTGCGCGACGACGAAACGGGCGAAGCTGGCGCGGGTTTCGAATGGTGCGTGGGCTTTGACCAGCGCATCGAGTTTGCTGTGCGGCTCATGGGTGATCTGGTTCAGGCGTTGCGAACGCAGGGCTTTTTCCGAGGCAGTCATGGGGGTGTCCTTGATAAATGAGGCGCTTGATAACAAGACGTACGGGCGGGCGCCGGACAGTAAAAAAACCTCACTGCGCAGCGATTACACGCGCAGTGAGGCCGGGCCGATCAGATGTCCCAGATCAGATTGATCGCGAAGTTGCGTCCCGGTTGGGTGAGGCGATCGAGGTTGGCCGGTTGCGTGACCGAGGCTTCGCCGACGCTGTCGTATCCGCGCACGTCATCCCACAGCCAGTACTTCTTGTCGGTCAGGTTGTATATGCCGCCGCTGACGGTGACGTCGTCGCTGACTTTGTAATAGCCGGCCAGATCGAGAATGCCGAAGCCCGGGGTCTTGAATTGGCTGCTGACGCCGTCCGGCGACTTGAAGTTGCTGTCGTCGACGCGATCCTTTTTCTTCACCACAGTCCAGCTCAGCAGGCCGCCATAGGTGTCCTGGTCGTAACCGAGACCGAAGACCCCGGTAAGTGGATTGACGCTGTTGATCGGTTCGCCGTTGTCGTTGTTGCGACCGTAGGCGTAGGCGATCGAACCCTGGGTATACAGACCTTGCGGCGCACCGAACGCATCCAGGTTCAAGCGTCCTTTGACCTCCGCGCCCTTGATCGTGGCGCGCTTGATGTTGTTGCTCTGGAAGGTCAACTGATCGTCGCCCGGCTTGACCGCGTCCTCGTTGATGAAGTCGCGGTACTTGTTATAGAACACCGCGACGTCGAACGAGCCCTGCTCGAAATTGCCGCGCAGGCCGGTTTCGAAACCTTTGCTTTTTTCCGGTTCAAGGTCGGAGTTGGGTGCGACGGTGTAGCCGCTGGTGTTGTTCTCGAATCGGCCGTACAGGGCTTTCGCCGTCGGGGTGCGGAAGCCTTCGGCGTACTGGCCGTACCAGGTGTAGTGTTCCGTCAGCGCATAGGTCAGGCCGAATTTCGGCGAGACTTTGTGCCAGGTCTTGTTCTTGTCGCTGACCGTGCCCTGGCCGTCGGCGTTCACGGTGTTGAGGAACTCTTCAGTGATGTGCGGTTTGAGTTGGGTGTAGTCGTAGCGCAGGCCCGGCAGGAAGGTCCAGTCGTTCCAGCTGATCTGGTCTTGGGCAAACAGGCTGTAGGTGTTGATGGTCGGATCGGGGAAATCACTGGCCTTGGCCAGCACGTCCGCCGCACTGGTCGCGCCAATCGCCGTGCAGCCACGACCGATCGCCAGGCATGTGCCGTCGCCGCTGCGTGAACCGGTGACTTTCTGTTGCTTGATCGTGGTGCCGTAGGTCAGCAGGTGATCGGTGTCAGCGATGGCGAAGGCCTTGTCCAGCTGGGCATCGAAAACCCACTGTTTTTCCTCGTAGATCGTGTCGCGAGTGCGCAGCACCCGACGCGTCATCGGGAAGTAATACTCTTCGGTGCTCTGGTCGGTCTTGGCGATCTGGTGGTTGAGGCTCCACTTGACGTTATCGACCAGCAGGCTGTCGAGCGCGAACGCGTGTTCGATACCGAAACGCTCGCGGGTGATGGTGTCGTTGCCGGTACGCCACTGGTACATGCCGCCGGGCAGGACGCTGCTCGGAATGGTCGGCGCGCCGTTGAAATACGGGCCGCCATAGGCGCTTTTCTGATCGGTGTCGCGATCGTCCTTGTACTTTTCGTAGGTCAGGCCCAGGCGCGAATCATCGTTGTAGTTCCAGCCGAGCTTGGCCAGGACGTTGGTCGCGCGCACGTCTTCCGGGTTGGCGGCGGTGCGCGCAAGGCCGGTGCCGCTATTGCCGCCGAACGATTCGGTTTCGTGGCCGTCACGCTGGCTGTAATGCAGCAGACCGTCGAACTCACCGCTGCGGCCGGCGACGGTGGCAGATTTCAGCCAGCTGTCGTCGGCGGAGCTGTAACCGCTTTTCAGGCGCGCGCCAAGGTCATTGCCCGGCTTGATGATGTCGTCGGCGTCCAGCGTGTAGTAGCTGACTGCGCCGCCGATGGCGTTGCTGCCGTACAGCACCGAGGCTGGGCCACGGAGGATTTCCACACGTTTGACGATTTCCGGGTCGACGTAGTTGCGCTGGCTCTTGGCGTATGGGCCGTTGAAGAACCCATTGGGAATTTCCACGCCATCGACCTGAGTCAGGATGCGGTCGCCGTCGATGCCGCGAATGTTGTAGCCACTGATGCCGCCACGCTGGCCGGCACCGCCGACGGAAACGCCCGGCTCGTAGCGCACCAGATCCTTGATGCTGTTGACGTTGTTGCGGTCGAGCTCTTCGCGGGTCTGCACCGTGACGGTTGCGGGTACGCTGTTCACCGATTGTTCTTGGCGGGTGGCGCTGATGGTCACCTGATCGAGATTGAGCGCGCCGCTGCTGTTGCGTTTCTCCAGCACGACATTGTTGTTGCTCAGTTTGCGGAAGCTCAGGTTGGTCCCCACCAACAGGCGCTCGAGGGCTTTCTCCGGCGGCAGTGAACCGCGCACGCCCGGCGACGAAACGTTCTGCCCCAACTCTGCCGGCAAGCCGATCTGCCAACCGGTCACGGCGGTAAAGGCATTCAGCGCCGAGACCAGCGGTTGCTGGTTGATGGCGAACGAGTAATCGCCCATGTTGCGCGCCGGTTGCTCGGTGGCTGCGAGCAGCGGCGCGGAGCCGGCCATGAGCATGGCCGCAGTCAGCAGCGACAGCACGCGGGAAGGGGAAGCAGTCTGGCGGGTAAGGCGTGAGGACATCGATAGCGCTCCGTGTCGCACGAATCTTTATAGGTGCTGATCAGCATGGTCAGATGCGAATCAATTGCATTGGCTATAACGAGACGTACTGCCGTTGGCTATCGAGTAAAAATAATTCTCATTTAGTTCAGGATCACCAGCGCGGGGAATTCCTGCAGGCGCGCCGAGGTGATGTGGGCGAGGGAGCGGACCACGTCCAGCGGCTGGTCGAGACGGTAATTGCCAGTGACGGCGACGTCGGCCAGTTGCTCGTTGTTGTTGATGATCCAGCCCGGATAGTAGCGGCGCAGCTCGGCCAGCACCTGATTCAGCGGGCAGTTCTCGAACACCAGGCGGCCTTCAACCCAAGCCAGATCGGCATTGGCGTCGAGCTTGGCCGGGCGGTCGAAGCCGTTGGGGCCGATACGAATGCTTTCCCCGGCACGCAGACGCACGCGAGCGTCAGTGTGAGTGGCGCGCAGATCGACATCGCCGCGCTGCACATTCACCTGCGCGACGCCATCGAGGTAGCGCACGGCGAACGCGGTGTCGCGGACGCTGGCCGTTACCGGCCCTGCGTCGATCTCCAGCGGCTGATTGCGCCCGCTGGCGATCTCGAAAAACGCCTCGCCCTGAAACAGCCGGGCGACGCGTTGTTGATCATTGATGGTGCTGGAAAACGCCGAGTTGGTATTGAGCAGGACCTTCGAGCCGTCTTCCAGTTGCAGCCGCTGGCGCTCGCCAACCACGGTGAGGTGATCCGCTTGAATGCGCATTGGCAAGTTACTGAAACTGAACAGCCCGAGGATCAACACCGCAGCGCTGGCCAGCGGTTTCCAGTGCGGGCGCAAGCGTTTGAGAAAAGTGATTTTTGCCGGTTTTGCCGCCAGAGCCTCGGCGCACAGCGCGACTTGCGGGCCGTCCCAGATCGCCTGGGCCCTGGCGAACGCCTCGGCATTCAACGGATCAGCCGCCAGCCAGGCATGAAATTGCCGGGTCTGTTCCGCGTCCGGGCTGCCGAGCACGATGAGCCAGTCCAGCGCCTGGTCCATTGCAGCTGCAGCGTCCCGCGCCGAATCGGGCGAAGGCGAGCGGTGGGTGTCCGTCACGGTGGTTCCTCAGGGCTTCTGGCGAAGCAAGGCTTCTGGCGAAGCAGTTTCTAGCTTCAAGCTGCAAGCTGCAAGCCGGATGCAATACTGCTTTTTGTTTTTACTTGTAGCTTGCAGCTCAAAACTTGCCGCTGCCGTTATGTCGTTCGGCAACGCCGATGCAGATCGACATGATCAGTTTCAATTCTTTCTGCACAGTGCTCAGCGACACCTTCAGTTCATCGGCGATTTCCTGATAGCTGTGCCCGTGCAGGCGGCTGAGGATGAAGATCCGTTGCTGGCGGGGGCTGAGTTGACTGAGGCTCACGTTCAAACGCTCCAGCAGTTGTTCGGCGTGGGCGGCGTCTTCGGCGCTGCTGGCGGGCGCGGCGATGCTCTGCACCACATCCTGCGGTACATCGTCGACCATGGTTCGCGCGTGGATCTTGCGCGCACGCAAATGGTCCAGCGCCAGATTGCGCGCGGTCTGGAAGACAAAGGGTTCAAGGTGATCGATGGCCCGCTCGCTCAACGCCCGCGTCACGCGCAGGTAGGTCTCCTGCAACAGGTCTTCAGCGGTGCTGTGATTGTTGACCATCCGTTCCAGCGTGCGCAGCAGGGAAGTGCGCTGGGCAAGGAAGACGTGGTTGAAGCGCGATTGACTCACGGGAGGACCTGATCCATTTCGAGCGAATGATAATGCTTATCATCCAGCTGAATGGTCAAGTGCTGATTTGTCTGAGAACGGTAAAGCTCTGGGTAAAACAGGACCCCTGTAGGAGCCGCCGAAGGCTGCGATCTTTTGATCTTGTTTTTGAAAAGTCAAAATCAAAAGATCGCAGCCTTCGGCAGCTCCTACAGGGATGTGCGTCAAATCAAGGAGCGCCGGTTTATTCCGCGTTACACAACGCCAGGCAGTTATCCAGCATGCGGTTGGAGAAGCCCCATTCGTTGTCGTACCAGGCCAGCACCTTGAGCAACTTGCCGCTGACCTTGGTGTGGTTGGCGTCGAAGATCGACGACAGCGGGTTGTGGTTGAAGTCGCTGGAAACCAGCGGCAAGGTGTTGTACCCGAGAATTTTCGAATGCTGACTGGCCGCTTTCAGCAGGGCGTTGACTTCGTCGGCGCTGGCTTCTTTCTTCAGTTGCACGGTGAGGTCGACCAGCGACACGTTGATCACCGGTACGCGCACAGCCATGCCGGTCAGTTTGCCCGCCAGTTCCGGCAGCACCAGGCCTACCGCTTCGGCCGCGCCGGTCTTGCTCGGGATCATGTTCTGCGTGGCGGAACGGGCGCGGTATGGGTCGCTGTGATAGACGTCGGTGAGGTTCTGGTCGTTGGTGTAGGCGTGAATGGTGGTCATCAGGCCGCTTTCGATCCCCAGCTCGCGATGCAGCACCTGCGCCACTGGCGCGAGGCAGTTGGTGGTGCACGAAGCGTTGGAAATGATCTGGTGCGACTGACGCAGAATGTCGTGGTTGACGCCATAAACGACCGTGGCGTCAGCGCCTTTGGCCGGGGCAGAAATGATCACCTTGCGGGCGCCGGCGCTGATGTGCGCGGCGGCTTTGGCACGGTCGGTAAACAAACCGGTGCATTCGAACACTACGTCGATTTTTTCTGCGGCCCATGGCAGATCGGCAGGATTGCGAATGGCGCTGACCGCAATGCGGTCGCCATTGACCGTCAGGCTTTCGTTATCGTGCGCCACTTCGGCGTCGAAAGTGCCGTGGACGGTATCGTATTTGAGCAGGTGGGCATTGATCGAGCTGTCACCCAGATCGTTGATCGCGACGATCTGCAGGTCTTGACGATAGCCTTGGGTATACAGTGCGCGCAGGACATTACGGCCGATCCGGCCGAAACCATTGATTGCAATTCGAAGAGTCATGGAACAGCGCCGCCGTCGTTTTGTTGTTGGAATTACAAGATTATTCGCATAAAAATAGAAAACAAGCCTTTTTAGTGGCAATATTTTGTTTTATCTACAACGAGTGACCTGAATCAACTGGTCCGAATGGTCAAAAAAGCCGTCTGTCATTCCAACAACAACGGCGTTTGATCAGCATAGACAATCAGGTCGCCACATCCGTTAGCCTGGAGTTCTACACATGCATCCCCGCGTTCTTGAGGTCACCGAACGGCTTATCGCCCGCAGCCGCGCCACGCGTCAGGCTTACCTTGCATTGATTCGCGGCGCTGCCACCGACGGTCCGATGCGCGGCAAGCTGCAATGCGCCAACTTCGCCCACGGTGTGGCCGGTTGCGGCACTGAAGACAAGCACAGCCTGCGGATGATGAACTCGGCGAACATCGCCATTGTGTCTTCGTATAACGACATGCTTTCGGCGCACCAGCCGTACGAAGTTTTCCCGCAACAGATCAAGAATGCCCTGCGCGAGATCGGCTCGGTGGGCCAGTTCGCCGGCGGCACTCCGGCGATGTGCGATGGCGTGACCCAAGGCGAGCCTGGCATGGAATTGAGCCTGCCGAGCCGCGAAGTGATCGCCATGTCCACCGCCGTGGCGCTGTCGCACAACATGTTCGACGGCGCGCTGATGCTCGGCATCTGCGACAAGATCGTGCCGGGCCTGATGATGGGCTCGCTGCGCTTCGGCCATCTGCCGACGATCTTCGTGCCGGGCGGGCCGATGGTGTCGGGGATTTCCAACAAGGAAAAAGCCGACGTCCGCCAGAAGTACGCCGAAGGCAAGGCTACCCGCGAAGAGCTGCTGGAATCGGAGATGAAGTCCTACCACAGCCCGGGCACCTGCACGTTCTATGGCACCGCCAACACCAATCAGTTGCTGATGGAAGTCATGGGCCTGCACTTGCCGGGCGCCTCTTTCGTCAACCCGAACACACCGTTGCGCGACGCCCTGACCCGCGAAGCCGCGCATCAGGTCACGCGCCTGACCAAACAGAACGGCAACTTCATGCCGATCGGCGAAATCGTCGACGAGAAGGCGCTGGTCAACTCCATCGTTGCCCTGCACGCCACCGGCGGCTCGACCAACCACACCCTGCACATGCCGGCCATCGCCATGGCCGCTGGCATTCAACTGACCTGGCAGGACATGGCCGACCTTTCCGAAGTCGTGCCGACCCTGAGCCACGTCTACCCGAACGGCAAAGCCGACATCAACCATTTCCAGGCAGCGGGCGGCATGTCGTTCCTGATCCGCGAACTGCTCGGCGCCGGCCTGCTCCATGAAGACGTCAACACCGTGCTCGGCCATGGCCTGAGCCAGTACACCAAAGAGCCGTTCCTCGATAACGGTGAGCTGGTCTGGCGCGAAGGCCCGACCGACAGTCTCGACGAAAACATTCTGCGTCCGGTGTCCCGTGCGTTCTCGCAAGAGGGCGGCTTGCGGGTGATGGAAGGCAACCTCGGTCGTGGCGTGATGAAGGTTTCTGCGGTTGCGCTGGAAAACCAGATCGTCGAAGCACCGGCAATGGTCTTCCAGGATCAGCAGGACTTGGCGGACGCATTCAAGGCCGGTCTGCTGGAGAAGGATTTTGTCGCCGTGATGCGTTTCCAGGGCCCGCGTTCCAACGGCATGCCCGAACTGCACAAGATGACGCCGTTCCTCGGCGTATTGCAGGATCGCGGCTTCAAAGTGGCGTTGGTGACTGACGGGCGCATGTCCGGCGCGTCGGGGAAAATCCCGGCGGCGATTCACGTCAGCCCGGAAGCTTATGTCGGTGGCGCTTTGGCGCGCGTGCAAGAGGGCGATATCATCCGCGTCGATGGCGTCAAAGGCACCTTGGAACTTAAGGTCGACGCCGCCGAATTTGCAGCGCGCGAACCTGCCAAAGGCCTGTTGGGCAACAACATTGGCAGCGGCCGCGAGCTGTTTGGCTTCATGCGCATGGCCTTCAGCTCGGCGGAGCAGGGCGCCAGCGCCTTCACTTCTGCCCTGGAGACGCTTAATTGAAACTGGCTTTGGTCGGTGACATCGGAGGCACCAACGCGCGGTTCGCGTTGTGGCAAAACCAGCAACTGCAATCGGTTCAGGTGCTGGCCACGGCCGATTTTGCCAGCCCGGAAGAGGCAATCGCTCTGTACCTGAGCGGTCTCGGTCTGGCGCCGGGCTCGATCGGCTCGGTGTGCCTGTCGGTGGCAGGTCCGGTGAGTGGCGATGAATTCAAATTCACCAACAATCACTGGCGGCTCAGCCGCAGCGCGTTCTGCAAGACCTTGCAGGTCGAGCAGTTGTTGCTGACCAACGACTTCTCGGCAATGGCGCTGGGCATGACCCGCTTGCAGCCGGGCGAATTCCGCGTGGTCTGCGAAGGCACACCGGAGCCGTTGCGCCCAGCGGTGGTCATCGGCCCGGGCACAGGCCTGGGGGTCGGCACCTTGCTCGATCTCGGCGAAGGCCGCTTTGCCGCGTTGCCGGGCGAGGGCGGCCACGTCGACCTGCCGCTGAGCAGCCCGCGTGAAACGCAACTGTGGCAGCACATCCACAACGAGATCGGCCATGTCAGCGCGGAAACCGCGTTGAGCGGCGGCGGCCTGCCACGGCTGTACCGGGCGATCTGCGCGGTGGATGGCCATGAGCCGAAGCTGGAGACGCCGGAAGCGATCACCGCCGCTGGCCTTGCCGGTGATCCGATTGCTTTGGAAGTGCTCGAGCAATTCTGCTGCTGGCTCGGTCGCGTCGCTGGTAACAACGTGCTCACCACCGGCGCGCGCGGCGGCGTGTTTATCGTCGGCGGGGTGATTCCCCGATTCGCCGATTTCTTCCTCGCCAGCGGCTTTGCCCGCTGCTTTGCCGACAAGGGCTGCATGAGCGACTACTTCAAAGGCATCCCGGTGTGGCTGGTCACGGCACCGTATTCCGGCCTGGTGGGCGCCGGCGTGGCGCTGGACCAATCAATCCCGACCTGAAATGCAATCCAATTGTGGGAGCGAGCCTGCTCGCGAAAGCGGTGTGTCAGTCAACAGATCTGTTGAATGTTAAAACCGATTCGCAAGCAGGCTCGCTCCCACAAGGGTTTCTGTAGTGTTTGTTAGTTTGATGCTTAAGGCATAATCCGCCCCAACTCCAACAACAAGGATGCCTTCGAAGTGAGCTCAGTCAACAAGTCGATATTGTTGGTCGATGACGACCAGGAAATACGCGAGTTGCTGGAAACCTACCTGACCCGCGCCGGGTTTCAGGTGCGGGCCACCGCCGATGGTGCCGGTTTTCGGCAGGCGCTCAACGAGGCGCCCAGCGATCTGGTGATCCTCGATGTCATGCTGCCCGACGAAGACGGTTTCAGCCTGTGCCGTTGGGTACGCCAGCACCCGCGTCAGGCGCAGGTGCCGATCATCATGCTGACCGCCAGTTCCGACGAAGCCGACCGGGTGATCGGTCTGGAGCTCGGCGCTGACGACTACCTCGGCAAACCGTTCAGCCCGCGCGAACTGCAAGCGCGGATCAAGGCCCTGCTGCGCCGCGCGCAATTCGCCCACGAACGCAGCGGCAGTGAAGTGCTGGTCTTCGACGACTGGCGCCTGGACACGGTCAGCCATCGGCTGTTCCACACCGATGGCGAGGAAGTGATTCTTTCCGGCGCCGATTTTGCTTTGCTGAAACTGTTCCTCGACCACCCGCAGCAAATCCTCGACCGCGACACCATCGGCAACGCCACCCGTGGCCGCGATCTGATGCCGCTCGATCGCATCGTCGACATGGCCGTCAGCCGTCTACGCCAACGCCTGCGCGACACCGAAAAACCGCCACGGCTGATCCGCACTGTGCGTGGCAGCGGTTATCAGTTGGCAGCCAATGTGGTTGCCGGCAATGCTCACTGAGGCGCTGCGCAAGTTCGCCAGCCGCATACCGGTGCCGCGCTCGCTGCTCGGGCGGATGCTGCTGCTGACTCTGCTGGCGGTGCTGTTCGCGCAGACGCTGTCGAGCGTGATCTGGGTTTCGCAACTGCGCGCCACCCAGCTCGAAGGCCTGGTCACCAGTGCCCGCAGCCTGGCGCATTCGATGACCGCCAGCGTCAGCTATTTCCGTTCCTTGCCGGTCGCCTATCGGCCGCTGGTGCTCGATCAATTGCGCAGCATGGGCGGTACCCGGTTTGTCGTGACCCTCAACGATAAGCCGCTGGGCATGGACGTGCTGCCGGTGACGCCGCGCAAGGCTGCGGTGATGCAGGCGGTGGACGAGGTGCTGCGCCAGTCTCTGGGGCATGACACGGATATTTCGGTGACCTTCGTCAGCCCCGAAGACCTGCGGATTTTCAACGCCGGGCTGAAGCTCGATGAGCTGCCGCGCTCGTGGGCGCATTACGCCCTGACCCTGGAACCGGTGAATCCGCCGGTGCTGGTCACGCAGATTCAAATGGCGCCGGGCGAGTGGTTGTACATCGCCTCTTTGCTGCCGGAGCCCTACACCAGTCTCGAAGAGCAAGGCCTGCCGGCGCAGCAGGTGTGGTTTATCGTCCTCACCAGCGGCTTTCTGTTGTTGTTCATCGGCCTGCTGGTGCACTGGCAGAGCCGGCCGCTCAAGCGTCTGGCGCGGGCGGCGCGGGATCTGTCGCTGGGCGCGGATGTCGAGCCGGTGGCGGAGGGCGGTGGCAGTGAAGTGGTTGAAGTCGGCCGCGCGTTCAACACCATGCGCGAACGCATCAGCCGCTACCTGACCGAGCGCAGCCAGTTGTTCAGCGCGATTTCCCACGACCTGCGCACGCCGATCACCCGCCTGCGCTTGCGCGTCGAACTGCTCGAAGACGAACAGCTGCAAGCCAAGTTCGGTCGTGATCTGGATGAGCTGGAGCTGCTGGTCAAAGGCGCGCTGCAATGCGTCAAGGACACCGACATCCACGAGAACATCGAGCCGGTGGATCTCAATCACGTCCTCGATTGTCTGGTCGAGCCTTACCTGGCGCCGAACGGCAATGGCCGCGTCACTCAGCATGGCCGCGCGCTGTCGGCATATCCGGGCAAACCACTGGCGCTCAAGCGCTGCATCGGCAACCTGATCGACAACGCCTTGAAGTACGGGCAGAACGCGCATCTGCACATCGATGACGATGACAGCGCGTTTGTTTTGCACGTCGACGACGAAGGCCCGGGCGTGCCGCAGCAGCGGTTGGAGCAAGTGTTCGAACCGCACTTCCGTTTGGCGGGGCAGCAGCAGGGCTACGGACTGGGTCTGGGTATCGCGCGCAATATTGCCCATAGCCATGGCGGCGAGGTGACGCTGCAGAATCTGCGTGAGGGTGGGTTGCGGGTGACGTTGCAGTTGCCGCGCCCGGTTGATTGAAGATCAAAAGATCGTCCGATCGCGGCCCGAGCCTTCGGCGGCTCCTACATTTGGAATGCATTTCCATGCAGGAGCTGCCGAAGGCTGCGATCTTTTGATTGTTGAAATGTAACGACTCAGTGACAAACCCCGTCCCCTTCGTTACAAGCCCGCCCCGACCCGTTGTTTAGACTGCCCGCAGTCCTAACAACAAAAAAGGGTCACTCCATGGACACCTTTCACCCAGACTTCAGCAGTTGGCTGAACGCTCCTGCCCACCAGCAATGGCTCGCTACCGAAGGCTTGCGTCTGCTGGAGTTTGCCAAGGCTGCGACGCTCCCCGAAGGTTTCGGCAACCTCGACGAGCACGGCCGTTTGCCGGCGCACGCGCAAGCCGAAACCATGAACACCGCGCGCATGACCCACAGCTTCGCCATGGCCCACATTCAGGGCCTGCCGGGGTTTGCCGAACTGGTCGACCACGGTATCGCCGCGTTGCGCGGGCCATTGCGTGATGCGTTGCACGGCGGCTGGTTTGCGGTTGCCGAACATCGCGACGACAACACCGGCAAGAACGCCTACCTGCACGCCTTCGTCGCGCTCGCCGCCAGCTCTGCCGTGGTCGCGCAACGGCCCGGCGCCCAGGCATTGCTCGATGACGCGATCGACATCATCGACACTTATTTCTGGAGCGAAGAAGAGGGCGCCATGCGCGAATTCTTCAACCGCGACTGGAGCGAAGAAGAAGCCTATCGCGGCGCCAACAGCAACATGCACGCGACCGAAGCGTTCCTTGCGCTGGCCGATGTCAGCGAAGATCCGCGCTGGCTGGTGCGCGCCCAGCGCATCGTCGAACGGGTGATCCATGGCCACGCTGCGGCCAACGATTACATGGTCATCGAACACTTCGATCGCGACTGGCAACCGCTGCGCGAATATAACCATGACAACCCCGCCGACGGTTTCCGTCCTTATGGCACCACGCCGGGCCACGGTTTCGAGTGGGCGCGCTTGCTCCTGCATCTTGAAGCCGCGCGAGTGCAGGCCGGCATGCTCACGCCCGGCTGGCTGGCCCTGGATGCGCAAAAACTCTTCGAGAACAACTGTCGGCACGGCTGGTATGTCGATGGCGCGCCGGGCATCGTCTACACCCTCGACTGGGATAACAAAGGCGTCGTCCGCCATCGCCTGCACTGGACGCATGCCGAAGCCAGCGCCGCCGCCAGTGCCTTGCTCAAACGCACCGGCGACGCGCAATACGAAACCTGGTACCGGCTGTTCTGGGAATTCTGTGAGACGAATTTCATCGACCGTTGCAACGGCAGCTGGCATCACGAACTCAATCCGCAGAATGTGCCGAGTGCCGATATCTGGCCGGGCAAGCCCGATCTGTATCACGCCTGGCAGGCTGTACTGATTCCGCGATTGCCGCTGGCGCCGAGCATGGCCACGGCTTTGGCGCAGTTGTCCCGGCCTGCTCCTGTGTAACCATGTCGTGACATTTACGCGTCCCTTCGTTACCTGCGAAGCGAAACGCTCTGTTTAAACTCCGTGCAGCGCAAGCACCAGACTTGCAATGCATAACAACAAGAAAGGTACATTTCGAATGAATGCGATTTCTCGCCTCGCTACTGTCATTTCTGTCGCCTCCCTGTTCCCGCTCGCAATCCTGCCGCTCAGTGTCTCCGCTGCCGATTCCAAAGGTTCGGTCGAAGTCGTGCACTGGTGGACCTCCGGTGGCGAAAAAGCCGCTGTTGATGTGCTCAAGGCCCAAGTCGAAAAAGACGGTTTCACCTGGAAAGACGGCGCTGTCGCCGGTGGTGGCGGTGCGACTGCCATGACCGTGCTGAAAAGCCGCGCCGTTGCCGGCAACCCGCCTGGCGTTGCGCAGATCAAAGGCCCGGACATCCAGGAATGGGCGTCGACCGGTCTGCTCGACACCGACGTGCTGAAAGACGTCGCCAAGTCGGAAAAGTGGGACAGCCTGCTCGACAAGAAAGTCTCCGATACCGTGAAGTACGACGGTGATTACGTGGCCGTGCCGGTGAACATTCACCGCGTGAACTGGTTGTGGATCAACCCGGAAGTCTTCAAGAAAGCCGGCATCACCAAGAATCCAACCACCCTCGAAGAGTTCTACGCGGCTGGCGACAAGCTGAAAGCGGCGGGCTTCATTCCGCTCGCCCACGGCGGTCAGCCTTGGCAGGACAGCACCGTGTTCGAAGCCGTGGTGCTCTCGGTCATGGGGGTGGATGGTTACAAGAAAGCCCTGGTCGATCTCGACAACAAAGCGCTGACCGGCCCGGAAATGGTCAAGGCGCTCACTGAGCTGAAGAAAGTCGCGACCTACATGGACGCTGACGGCAAAGGCCAGGACTGGAACCTCGAAGCGGCCAAGGTCATCAACGGCAAGGCCGGCATGCAGATCATGGGTGACTGGGCCAAGTCCGAATGGACCGCCGCCAAGAAAGTCGCCGGCAAGGACTACGAGTGCGTAGCGTTCCCGGGCACCGACAAGGCGTTCACCTACAACATCGACTCGCTGGCCGTGTTCAAGCAGAAGGATGCCGGCACTGCGGCCGGTCAGCAGGACATCGCCAAAGTCGTGCTGGGTGAGAACTTCCAGAAAGTCTTCAGCATCAACAAAGGCTCGATCCCGGTTCGCAACGACATGTTGAACAACATGGACAAGCTCGGCTTCGACTCCTGCGCACAGACCGCTGCCAAGGATTTCCTCGCGGACGCCAAGTCCGGCGGCCTGCAACCAAGCATGGCGCACAACATGGCGACCACGCTGGCCGTGCAAGGCGCGTTCTTTGACGTAGTCACCAACTACATCAACGACCCGAAAGCCGACCCGGCCGATGCGGCGAAGAAACTCGGCGCGGCAGTTCAGTCAGCCAAATAGGCGCCTTGACGGCGAGCTGCAAGCTTCAAGCTGCAAGTTAAAGGCTTGCGCACTGCTGGTCTTGTAGCTTGCAGCTTGCAGCTGTTCTTCTCTTTCTTTTCTGGATTTGCTCATGAGTTCTGTTGCTGTGTTCAGCAAGGCCTCGCCGTTCGATGCATTGCAGCGCTGGCTACCGAAACTGGTGCTGGCGCCGAGCATGTTCATCGTGCTGGTGGGCTTCTATGGCTACATCCTGTGGACGTTCATTCTGTCGTTCACCACCTCGACCTTCCTGCCCAACTACAAGTGGGCCGGCCTGGCGCAATACGCGCGGTTGTTCGACAACGACCGCTGGTGGGTGGCGAGCAAGAACCTCGCCGTGTTCGGCGGCATGTTCATCGGCATCACTCTGGTGATCGGCGTGTTGCTGGCGGTGTTCCTCGACCAGCGCATTCGTCGCGAAGGCTTTATCCGCACCATTTACCTGTATCCGATGGCGCTCTCGATGATCGTCACCGGTACCGCATGGAAATGGCTGCTCAACCCGGGCATGGGCCTGGACAAATTGTTGCGTGACTGGGGCTGGGAAGGCTTCCGTCTGGACTGGCTGATCGACCCCGATCGCGTGGTCTACTGCCTGGTGATCGCCGCTGTGTGGCAAGCCTCGGGCTTCATCATGGCGATGTTCCTCGCCGGCCTGCGTGGCGTCGATCAATCGATCATCCGTGCCGCGCAGATCGACGGCGCGAGCATGCCGCGCATCTATTGGAAAGTCGTGCTGCCGAGCCTGCGTCCGGTGTTCTTCAGTGCGGTCATGATCCTGGCGCACATCGCGATCAAGAGCTTCGACCTCGTTGCGGCAATGACCGCCGGCGGCCCGGGTTATTCCTCCGACCTGCCAGCGATGTTCATGTATTCCTTCACCTTCAGTCGCGGCCAGATGGGCATGGGCTCGGCCAGTGCGATTCTGATGCTCGGTGCGATCCTCGCGATCATCGTGCCTTACCTGTATTCCGAGCTGAGGACCAAGCGTCATGACTAGTCTTGCTGCCAAACCCGCTATCAGCTTGAGCCGCATCGCGATCTACGCGGTGCTGATCTCCGCGGTGTTTCTCTATCTGGTGCCGCTGGTGGTCATGTTGCTGACCAGCTTCAAGACCCCGGAAGACATCAGCACCGGCAACCTGCTGAGCTGGCCGACCGCGGTCAGCGGCATCGGCTGGGTCAAGGCCTGGGCCACGGTTGACGGCTACTTCTGGAACTCGATCAAGATCACCGTACCGGCGGTAATCATCTCCACCGCCATCGGTGCGTTGAACGGTTACGTGCTGTCGATGTGGCGCTTTCGTGGTTCGCAGTTGTTCTTCGGTCTGCTGCTGTTCGGCTGCTTCCTGCCGTTCCAGACCGTGCTGCTGCCGGCCTCGTTCACCCTCGGCAAGATGGGCCTGGCGAGCACCACCACCGGCCTGGTCTTCGTCCATGTGGTCTACGGTCTGGCGTTCACCACGCTGTTCTTCCGCAACTACTACGTGAGCATTCCCGATGCGCTGGTCAAGGCTGCGCGACTGGATGGCGCGGGGTTTTTCACGATTTTCCGTCGCATCATTCTGCCGATGTCGACGCCGATCATCATGGTCTGCCTGATCTGGCAGTTCACCCAGATCTGGAACGACTTCCTCTTCGGGGTGGTGTTCTCCAGCGGTGATTCGCAACCGATCACCGTGGCGCTGAACAACCTGGTCAACACCAGCACCGGCGCCAAGGAATACAACGTGGATATGGCAGCGGCGATGATCGCCGGCCTGCCGACCCTGCTGGTCTATGTGGTCGCAGGCAAGTATTTCGTGCGCGGGCTGACGGCCGGCGCGGTCAAGGGGTAATCATGGCTACGCTTGAACTTCGCAACGTAAACAAGACCTACGGGGCCGGCCTGCCGGACACCCTGAAGAACATTGAACTGTCGATCAAGGACGGTGAATTCCTGATTCTCGTCGGCCCGTCCGGCTGCGGCAAATCGACCTTGATGAACTGCATCGCCGGTCTGGAAACCATCACCGGCGGCGCGATCATGATCGGCGACCAGGATGTCAGCGGCATGAGCCCCAAGGATCGTGACATCGCCATGGTGTTCCAGTCCTACGCGCTGTACCCGACCATGAGCGTGCGCGAAAACATCGAGTTCGGCCTGAAGATCCGCAAGATGCCGCAGGCAGCGATCGACGAAGAAGTCGCCCGTGTGGCCAAGCTGTTGCAGATCGAACACCTGCTCAACCGCAAGCCGGGCCAGCTCTCCGGTGGTCAGCAACAGCGCGTGGCGATGGGCCGTGCCCTGGCGCGGCGTCCGAAGATCTATCTGTTCGACGAACCGCTGTCCAACCTCGACGCCAAGCTGCGCGTCGAGATGCGCACCGAAATGAAACTGATGCATCAGCGTCTGAAAACCACCACGGTCTACGTGACCCACGACCAGATCGAAGCAATGACGCTGGGCGACAAAGTGGCGGTGATGAAGGACGGGATCATTCAGCAGTTCGGCACGCCCAAAGACATCTACAACAACCCGGCCAACCTGTTCGTGGCGAGCTTCATCGGCTCGCCGCCGATGAACTTCATCCCCCTGCGTCTGCAGCGCAAGGACGGTCGTCTGCTGGCGCTGCTCGACAGCGGCCAGGCGCGCTGCGAATTGCCGATGAGCATGCAGGACGCCGGTCTCGAAGATCGCGAAGTGATCCTCGGCCTGCGCCCGGAGCAGATTGTTCTGGCCAGCGGCGAGGGCAATGGTCTGCCAAGCATCCGCGCGGAAGTGCAGGTCACCGAACCGACCGGTCCGGACACGCTGGTGTTCGTCAATTTGAATGACACCAAGGTCTGCTGCCGACTGGCGCCGGACGTGGCGCCGCAGGTGGGCGAAAGCCTGACGCTGCAGTTCGATCCATCGAAAGTGTTGTTGTTCGACGCCAATACCGGCGAGCGTCTGGGCGTTGCCGGCCAACCGCAGACCGATGCGCGGTCTGCGAACGTCGCCCAGTTCAAGGGGCGCTGAGGAACAAATGTGGGAGCGAGCCTGCTCGCGAAAGCGGTCTGACATCCATCATTGATGTCGCCTGTTCCACCGCACTCGCGAGCAGGCTCGCTCCCACAAAGGAGCACGCAGTGCCCGGCCTGTCGAGCACTGCACTTTATGTAAACCGCGTTAGATAAAAACAGTTAATAACAATAAAGACGAGGATGTAGGGATGAAAAAGAAACACGTCAATGCCCGGTTGATCTGCCAGGTTTCAGCGGCAGCTGCACTGGTGCTGGCCGGTAATGCAATGGCGGCGGATGCGTTCAGCTCCGACTCCAAGTGGATGACCGGCGACTGGGGCGGCGAACGCACCAAGCTGATCGAGCAGGGTATCGACATCAAGGCCGACTACGTTGGCGAGATGGGCGCCAACCTGCACGGCGGCTATGACGACGACAAGACCGGGCGCTACAGCGACCAGTTCGGCCTCGGCGTGGCCCTCGACCTGCAGAAACTGTGGGGCTGGGACAACACGCAAGCGAAGATCCAGCTGACCAACCGTAACGGCTACAACATCTCCAACGACCGCGTTGGCGATCCGCGTGCCGGCACCCTCAGCTCCTCGCAGGAAGTCTACGGCCGTGGCCACATGGTGCGTCTGACCCAGTTGTGGATTCAGCACCAGTTCTTCGACAACAAGCTCGACGTCAAGGCCGGTTATTTCGGCGAAGGCGAAGACTTCAACACCTTCCCGTGCGATTTCCAGAACCTGGCGTTCTGCGGTTCGCAAGTGGGTAACTGGGCGACCAACATCTGGTACAACTGGCCCGTCAGCCAGGCCGCGATCCGTGTGAAGTACAACATAAACGACGAGCTCTACGCGCAAATCGGTGCGTACAACCAGAACCCGTCGCAGCTGGAACACGGCAACGGCTTCAAGCTCAGCGGCAGTGGCACCAAGGGTACCGTTCTGCCGGTTGAATTGGTCTGGTCGCCGAAGGTCAACAGCCTGCCGGGCGAATACCGCGTCGGTTACTACAAGAGCACGGCCGATGCCGACGACGTTCGCGAAGACGTCAACGGTTTCGACGCAGCAACTACCGGTGACGCCTACAAATCGCACAACAGCAAAAGCGGTTACTGGTTCGTTGCGCAGCAGCAACTCACCAGCCACAACGGTGATGCGACTCGCGGCTTGAACATCGCCGCCAACGCGACCTTCCACGACAAGGACACCAACTTCATCGACAACTACCAGTCGGTGATGTTTGTCTACAAAGGCCCGTTCGATGCGCGTCCGAAGGATGACATCGGTATTGGCGCTGCACGTATCCACGTCAACAAGGACGTCAAGCGCAACGCTGAATTGCTGAACGCTTCCAACGGTGTGTCCGACTACGACAACGCCGCGTTCTCGCCAATTCGTGAAACCGAATACAACTACGAGCTCAACTACGGCTTCCACGTCACCAACTGGCTGACCGTGCGTCCCAACCTGCAATACATCACCCATCCGGGCGGTGTGGATGAAGTCGATAACGCTTTGGTCGCTGGCCTGAAAATTCAGTCTACGTTCTAACGCGTCTGCGATAAGCTCCTCTCTATGTGCGCATATTTGCGGACAGCCAAGGCTGTCCGCTTTTTTTTGGGGCTGGCGCCGCCCGGTGAAAGTCGAGTTCAGGATCGTGGCAAATGCATGAGCATCCGCTACAACGCTTCTTCAAATCCCTGCGTGAACAACCGGTGTTCGCCTGGGAGCGCTATCAGATGCGCGACGTGTTGGTGATCGATCATCCGCTGTGTCAGGCGGTGTTCAGTCGGCAGGGTGCGCAGTTGCTGCACTTTCAGCCGCGTGGGCAGAAGCCGTGGTTGTGGTGCGCGGCGAAGTGGCCGCATGTCGGCGCGATTCGCGGTGGCGTGCCGGTGTGCTGGCCGTGGTATGGCCGTCATCCGAGCGAAAACGCCTGGCCGTCGCACGGTTGGGCGCGTCTGCTCGACTGGAAGTTGCTCGACAGCAACAGCGCCGAAGACGGCGTGCGCCTGCACTGGCAATTGCAACTGTGCGATTGGCAGGTCGACCTGCACGCGCATTTGGGCGAGCGCATGGAATTGCGCCTGAGCACCGAACATCAGGACGACATGCCGTGCCAGTTGAGCCAGGCTTTGCACGCTTACTGGCGTATTGGCGATGTCGGTGAGATAGCGCTGTCTGGGCTCGAAGGCGCGCAGGGTTACGACCAGTTGAATCGCCAGGTTTGCCAGCAGGAAGGTGAGTTGCGCGTGGAGGGCGGTTGTCAGCGGGTGTTTCAGCATGACGGTGAATTGCAGCTCAAGGATCACGCCTGGCAGCGCGAGTTGTGCATCGATACCGGCGACAGCGGCGACACCGTGGTGTGGCATCCGGGAGCGCGGCCATTACTGGGGGTGAGTTGGGACGAGATTTCCGAATTTGTCTGCGTGGAGGCAGCGGCGGGTGGCACCGACAGTCTGCACCTGGCGCCGGGGGAGAAGGCCCATTTGAGTTTGCAGGCGTGGGCTGCGGCCTGTTAGGTGGTGAGTCGGCTGACGCCTTCGCGAGCAAGCCCGCTCCCACACTGGATCTTCAGTGAACATTGAATTTGTGTTCAAGACAGATTCCCTGTGGGAGCGGGCTTGCTCGCGAAGAGGGCGGATCAGTCAGCCGAGATTCCGGATCAATTGAATTCGTCACCCACCGGATACCGGCTGGCATTCAAACTCTCTTTGATCTTGCGCAGATGCGGCTGGAAATCCACGCCACGGCGCAGGGT